>CALJBF010000288.1 GCA_938027385.1 uncultured Porphyromonadaceae bacterium
TTAGGGATTTTTGGACATCTATTCAATGCCAAACAAAACACCAACACAACCGTGCCTCCACAGAAAGATTCCGACACGGGATTAACCTTCTTTACACCTGATATTGCAGTATTGCCAGGGAAACCGCTACCACTCAGTGTTGATTCTTATGCATTGGGTGTGTTATTGCACAAGGGGCAACAACGCATGGACAACCTCTGTCCTTATACGCTCAACCTTATAACTTCAGAAGTACAAAACGGTGGAACTGGAATTGATGCGGCCACACATAAGCTCAACCACAAGGAACTGTATCACATTTTCGGAGATCCCGGATTTTATCTCAATACCGAAACTACTACCAAATATGAGGATGTTCATATTTCATTGAAAGAAGACCCTAATAATCCATCTTTCATTCTGTTGAAAATTCCTATGGAGGGCAAGCAGACTTTTGCTTATAACAATATATCCACAGGTGCCACCGTAAGATTCGCGACCACTGAATTCAAAATGGCTCTCTCAAAAAACGAAGTGTACACTATTTCGTTAATTGGGCTCAATAAGATACCATTTACATTCACCATCAACAAAGGCATCATCAGCGCGGACGGATCATTTATAAACGAAACTCAAAACACAACTCAGCCATATATTGCAACTGCATGTCAGGTGGCACCTGACGCCATTGATGTGAGTTATGACATAACCGATAGCGATACAGACATGCCAGGTCCCGCTAATGTTGAACTTATCAGCTTAAATAACAATGAGGTACTGGTTCGCCAGCATATCTCCGAGTCAGGAAATACAACCCGACTTCAATCTGACAAGCTCCGACCCGGCATATATGTCGTAAGAATCATCACTGCCTCGGGGGTCAGTGCTATTGAAAAAGTATTAATCAAATAAACCCATTATCGTGACTGACAGACTATTAAAAATCATCGTGAGCCTCATCTGCATTGCATTTGGGGCTGCCGCCGCGAGTGCCGACAATGCCGGCACGCCTGAATCCCGCAATGACATATCCGCCCAATCGGATGGCGAAACGGAGACTGGCAACGACAGACTTGGAGCACAGTTCGAATCAGGAGGCCTGTATTACGAAGTAGCGGAATATGAGGGCGTCCAGGGGTTACATGCCTGTGTAATCGCTCCGCCTGACGACAAAAAAACCGATTATCTGAAAGGAGTAAAAACAGTTGAGGTTCCACCATTTGTCACGGATCCCGTCACTGGTGACACATACAGTGTCTACGAAACCAATGGCGCGTTTAACGACCTGCCGGAGCTGGAGGAAGTCAGGCTACCATACGTCACGGATGTGTACGATTTTTACAACCTGCCCCGACTGCACACCATTGAATTGAGCCAGTACACGGATAAACTGGGCGGATTCTGTAATCTCCCCTCACTGAAGGCCCTTGACATACCGGAAAATCTGCGGGTAGTTCATGACCACAGTTTCTTGAATGTCGGTATAGAAAAGTTTTAACTGCCCGTCAGAATAAATTGCGTCGGCCCACATTCCATGCAACTGGAATCAGCAAAAGAAATCTGGATGCCGGGACTGCAAGAGACCCGCATGTATTCATTATACATGAATCTCGACAAATTCATTTTGCCACCATGGTTTGCATATTCTGACTATTACAGCATGAAGGGACGCATAGACGAAATTTGGTTCCTTGATGACGGAGTGGACCGTGAATGCCTGCTGGATCTACATTCGTTCGTATGCGAGACAAAACGGATTTATTGCGAGAGGCGCGTACCCCCTGTAATACGCTTTGCAGATGATTTTGACCTATGCGATTCAGACGACATCATTTTCCTCGGGCCGGAAAAGGTCAGAAACATCACGCTTTATGTGCCTGAAGACTGTGTGGAGACTTACCGGCAGGCACCAATCTGGAACCGCATGAAAATCGTGGCGCACAATTTCGATTCAGATATTGAGTCCATCGAAAAAGATGACCTGCGTGAAAGCTGCGGCACTCTCTATGACCTTTCGGGACGTGTAGTGACCACCCTCTCTCCGCGACCCGGCATCTATGTGCGCGACGGGAAAAAGGTATTAATCAAATAATGCTACAACATGAAACGACTTCTTTTTGCACTGGCCATCGTGAGCCTGTGGCTGCCCGGCGTTGCCGGAGAGCGCTTTATCAGCGGCGGCCTCTATTATGAGATTCTGTCGGAAGAGGATGCCACAGTGGCCCTCTCTTCCCCGGATCTAAATGATTCTGAATACCTTGCAGGAATCAGCGCACTTTCGTTAAGTGAAACGGTGGTACATCCGACAACAGAGAAAAGCTACCCTCTCGTAGCGCTTGACCATGCATTCCAGGCTTTTAATGGAGATGATGCTCAATACAACCTTGATGGGCTTGAATCCGTGACGGTGCCCGCCAGCGTAAAGACAATCAATGATTTTTACACTTTGCGTGGACTGAAATCAGTCAGTCTGCCCGAGGGGCTTAAATCCTTGACGGGATTCAGCGAATGTCATCCGCTCAAAAGGCTTGAGCTGCCTGAATCGCTGTGTGAACTGGGGATGTTCTCGCTACGATCCATAGGCATTGAAGAGCTTGTCATTCCTGACGGAGTAAAGAGTGTACCATATATGTGCATCACTGATTGCAAGAACCTTACAAAACTATCCCTTACAAATGTGGAGTGGATAGATGACCATACACTTACCGGCCTTCCAAAACTTGAAAAACTCATTTTACCTCCGAGTTTCACACGCAATTACATACATAGTGCCAATGGCCAATACCGTGAAATATGGTTTGAGTCAGATGGAGTGGAAAGGGACTGGCAATTACATATATGCAGTTTCGTATGCAAGCCGTCGGCAGTATATTGCGCCCGTACCACTCCTCCTGTCATATAGCCAGTAGGCGGGGAATGGAACTATGACGATTATGACGAGTATTATATGTTCGGCGGCACAAGCAATCTGCCCAATATCAAACTCTATGTGCCGGTGGGATGCAAAGAGGCATTCAGCCAGACGCCATACTGGGGACTCATGGATATCCGCGAATACGACTTCAACGCCGGCGTGGAAACCGTCACCTCCGACGCCCTCCCTGCCGACGGCAAGCTCTATGACCTGCAGGGACGCCTGACGGAAACCACCGGAGCCGCCCCGGGTATCTATGTGCGCGACAGCCGGAAGATACTGGTGCGGTGAGCACTCCCACGGTTATCGGCAATGACAAAAAAAACAGAGGCTGTCTCACGACAGCCTCTGTTTTTTATCTTTAACCTTAAATCTAATACCATGAAAAAACACAGTGCAAATATAGTATTCTATACCACCAAAACGCCACAGATATATAATGGTTCACAGCACGCCGGAATTTAACTTTTGTTAACTTTCACAACACTCTTTTGCCTCTTGATAACGCGATGCCGAACCACGGGAAAGCCGTAACTTCGCGTGTGGAAAATCCGGGCGACAACACCGACAACATAAAACACGTATGATGAGACATATCACACCTATAAAACTGATAGCGGGCGCCGCGATGTTCGGGGCTGTAGCACTGAACGGGTGCTCGGGACGCCGGCACACAGGAAATTCTGCCGCCGACGGCAACGACAGCACGGCGGTGGCGCAGGAGGCCGCCGCACCCGTCGACGACCAGGTGCGCCTGCTGATCGGGCGCTACTCGGCGCCGGGCGAAAATGCCCTTGAGGCATACAGTTTCGACCCCGAGACAGCCTCGGCACAGTTCCTGTATGAGATTCCGGTCGAGAACGCGTCGTTTCTCGACATCAGCGACCGCGGCGTGATCTATGCCGTGAGCGAGAGCGGCGACAAGGCATCGCAGGTCACGGCGCTGACGCTCGACCCCGACGGCCGACAGGCCCATGTGCTGAACCGGCGGCCGACAGGCTCGGCCGACCCGTGCCACATCCGCGTGAGTCCCGACGGACGGTTTGTGGTGACGGCAAATTATACCGGAGGCACAGTGGCCATATTCCCGGTGAACGCCAACGGCTCGCTTGGCGAGCGCCGCCAGCTACTTAAATTCGATTTCAACGGCAAGGGCGCGGTGCCTGACCGGCAGGAGGCTCCGCACCCCCACTGCATCACATTCACCCCCGACGGACGCCGTATGCTGGTCGACGACCTGGGCAACGACGTGATACACTGCTATGCCGTAGCGCAGGGGGCCGACTCGCTTGTGGCCTCGCAACCCGACAGCGCGGTGAAACTCGAACCCGGCTCGGGACCGCGGCACCTTACCTTCAACGCCAAGGGTGACATGGCATACCTGATCAACGAGCTTTCTGACCGCGTGACGTTGCTGAAATATGACGGCACCACCCTCACCCCGGTGCAGTATATCGACGCTGACAAAAACGGCGCCGGAGGAGCCGCCGACATCCACCTCTCGCCCGACGGGAAGCACCTCTATGCCTCTCTGCGGCTGAAAAACGACGGCATAACGCGTTTCAACGTCGACCCTGAGACCGGCCTCCTCACCTACCGCGGCCACACCCCCACGGCCGCGCATCCGCGCAACTTCACCCTCACCCCCGACGGCCGCTACATGTTCGTGGCGTGCCGCGACGGCAACCGCGTGCAGATTTTCAAGGTCGACGAGCACACCGGCTCGCTGATCGACAAGCACCGCTCAATCACTCTCGACAAACCGGTCTACGTCAACTTCTACCCCGCGCCGGTAAGATAAGCATCTGTTCAACGACATTCAAAAAAATTTGGTGGTGCCGTAAAGTTGTCTTACCTTTGGGCTGATACAAAGCATGACCGATGATTTACACCAGACTGCCTGATGAAGAGAGCGCACAGCCGCGCCATCTGCCGTTCTACCTGGCGATGGAAGAGTGGCTTGCCGCCCGCGGGGGCGACTGGTTCGTGATGTGGCAGGTGAACCCCACAGTGATTTTCGGGCGCAACCAGGTGATCGAGGCCGAGGTGAACCTCGGTTTCTGCCGTGAGCGCAGCATCGAGTTCTACCGGCGCAAGAGCGGCGGCGGATGCGTCTACGCCGACCGGCAGAATATCATGGTGGCGCGCATCTGCGACTCTGACAATGTAGAGGAGTCGTTCGCCACGTTCTGCGACATGGTTGCCGCGGCACTGAGGGCGCTGGGCATACACGCGCACCGCTCGGGGCGCAACGACATCACTGTCGGCGGCCGCAAAATCAGCGGGAACGCTTTCATGCTCCTGCCCGGGAACCGCGCCATCATACACGGCACCCTGCTATACGACGTGGATCCCGAGGCCATGGAGGGGGCGCTGACACCCTCGGCCGAGAAACTGGCCGCCAAGGGGGTATCGTCGGTGCGCAGCCACGTCACCACGGTTAGCGAGCACCGCCCCGACCTGTCGATCGACGCCCTGAAACAGCATCTCGTGCAGTACCTCACCGACGACACCGAAACCCTCACCCCGGCTGACGTCACTGAAATAGAGCGTGTCGCCGAGCCATATTTCGCGCCCTCGTGGATATTCGACGGCCGCAAGCCGGGGCGCACACGGCGCCGCCGCATCGAGGGCGCCGGGGAGTTCGCCGTCTCGGTGACCCTCGGCGACGACGGCCTGATAACGGCCGTAGACCTTACCGGCGACTTCATGCCGCTGGGCGACGTCGACGCCCTGCTTGACCGCCTGAAAGGCGTGCGCCCCGAGGCCGACGCACTGTCGCACGCCCTTGCCGGCACATCGGTGCCGCATGTAATCAGCGGCCTCTCAGACAACGATTTCATAAATCTCATCATACCCTGACCATCTCCATGGAAAACATCAAGAAAACCTGTCTTCACGACCGCCACACTGCCCTCGGCGCACTCATGAGCCCCTTTGCCGGATATGACATGCCGATACAGTATGCCGGCATCGAAGAAGAGCACAACGCAGTGCGCAACGACTGCGGCGTATTCGACGTGAGCCACATGGGCGAAGTCGACATCACCGGCCCCGAGGCCGAACGGTTCGTGAACCGCGTATTCACCAACGACGTCACCGGCGCCCCCACCGGCCAGTGTTTCTACGGCATGATGCTCCGCCCCGACGGCGGCGTGGTTGACGACCTGCTGGTCTACAAACGCGGCGAGAACCATTTCCTCTTTGTAATCAATGCCGCCAACATCGCCAAAGACGAGGCCTGGATCAAAGAGTGCGCCAAAGAGCTGGACGTGCACATCGACTGCATCTCTGAGAGCATCGGCGAGCTCGCCGTGCAGGGTCCGAATGCCGAGGCTGTGGTAGAGCAGGTGCTGGACATACCTTGCGCCGACCTGGCCTTCTATACATTCAAGGAACTTGACCGCGACGGTCACCACATAATCGTGTCGCGCACCGGCTACACCGGCGAAGACGGTTTCGAAATCTACACCGACCAGGAACTAACCGTCACCCTATGGGACAAGCTCATGGCCTCGGGGCGCTGCGCCCCCTGCGGCCTCGGGTGTCGCGACACCCTGCGTTTCGAAGTGGGTCTGCCGCTCTACGGCGACGAGCTGGCCGACGACATCACACCCGTCGAGGCCGGACTGACCATGTTCGTCAAGCTCGACAAGCCCGAACTCATAGGCCGCGAGGTCATCGCCGCCCAGAAGGCCGAAGGCCCGCGCCGCAAGATCGTGGGTCTCGAACTTGACGACCGCGCCATCCCGCGCCACGGCTACGAGGTGCTCAACGACGCCGACGAGGTCGTGGGCCACGTCACCACCGGCTACCACTCCATCTCGACCGACAAATCTGTGGCCATGGCCATGGTCGACGCCCCCTGGAACGCCCGCGGTACACGCCTGAAGGTGCGCATACGCCGCAAGACCTTCCCCTGCACCGTGGTGCCCAAGAAATTCTACAAGAAATCATACAAAGCCTGATTTCCCATCCCTCCCATTACTCCCATAACTCCCAAAAATTCCCATTACTCCCATTAAATACCCCACCAAAATGATTTACTACTCAAAAACCCACGAATACCTCAATATCGCCGACAACGGCGACGCATACGTAGGCATCTCGCCCTACGCCGCAAAACAGCTCGGCAATGTCGTTTACGTAGACCTCCCAGAAGAGGGCGACGAATTCGAACAGGGCGAGGACTTCGGCGCCATCGAGAGCGTCAAGGCCGCATCTGACCTTTTCGCCCCCGTAGACCTGGCCGTAGTCGAGGTCAACGAAGCCCTGGCCGACAATCCGCGCCTGGTAAACGAGGATCCGATGGCCAACTACCTGATGAAAGTCGAGGTGCGCGACAACCTGCAGCTCGACGGCCTCATGGACCAGGCCGCCTACGACGCATTCTGCGCCGCCGGCCACTGATTCACGCCAATCCTCTCTCCCCACCTTTCCCCAACCTTAAACTATACATCAGTGCACAGATATTTCCCACATACTGCCGAAGACATAGAGGCTATGCTCGGCAAATGCGGCCTGGCCGAACTGGCCGGTCTATATTCGGATGTGCCCGAAGAACTGAGGCTGAAAGCCCCGTATGACCTCCCCGAGGGGATGAGCGACACGGAGATACGCCGCGAGTTCGACCGCATGGGACGCCGCAACATCACGCCGCGCGCATGCTTTGCCGGCGGCGGTTTCTATGACCACTACGTGCCGGCCGCGGCCGCGAACCTCGTGGGGCGGTCAGAGTTCCTGACGGCCTACACCCCCTATCAGCCCGAGATTTCGCAGGGCACCCTGCAGTACATCTTCGAGTACCAGACCATGATGGCGCGCCTGACCGGGCTGGAGATATCGAACGCATCGATGTATGACGGCGCCACAGCCGCCGCCGAGGCCATGATGATGGCCGTGGCAGCCGGCCGCAAGCGCCGCCGCGTGCTGGTGTCGGAAACGCTGAATCCGGCATACCGCCGCGTGATCGACACCTACGCCCACTACCACGGCATCGACGTGGTGACCGTGGCCGTCGAAGATGGCGTGACCTCGCGCACCGACCTGGCCGAGAAACTCGCCGACTATGACGATCTGGCTGCCGTGATTGTGCCAATACCCAACTATTACGGCATCGTCGAGGACCTGACCGGCATGGCCGACGAGGTGCATGCCCGCAAGGCGCTGCTCGTCACAGTCTGCGTGGCCGCCGACCTGGCCGTGCTGCGTACCCCGGGTGAATGGGGCGCAGACATTGCCTGCGGCGACGCCCAGAGCCTGGGCATACCCCTGAGCTACGGGGGGCCGTACCTCGGTTTCCTCTGCGCCACCAAGGCGCTGATGCGCAAGATGCCGGGCCGTATCGTGGGCGCCACCACCGACGCCGCCGGACAGCGCGCGTTCGTGCTCACCCTGCAGGCCCGCGAACAGCATATACGCCGCGAGAAAGCCACATCAAACATCTGCTCGAACCAGGGACTGATGACGCTGTATGTGTCGATATACATGAGTCTGCTCGGCGCCGCCGGCCTGCGCGAAATCGCCATGAAGGGGCATTCGGCCGCCCTGAGCCTCATCGACGCCATGACAGCCACCGGGCACGCGCGACTGAAATACCCCGGCAAGCCGGTGCTCAACGAGTTCGTGCTCGTGACCGACTATCCCGTCGACCGTCTTATTGACGCGGCTCTTGAAGAGGGAATCGTAGCCGGCATAAAACTCTCTGACAACGAAATACTGATGGCCGCCACCGAGATGCAGACACGCGCCGACATAAAGACGCTTGCCCGCGTGGCCGAAAAATGTGCAACCCTTTGACCCCCGACCGACAGCCATGAACAGAAAATTATACGGAACACTGGTTTTCGAGCTTTCACACCCGGGGCGCAAGGGTTACCGCCTCCCGGCAACACATATCGCCGACAAGGGCTTTGACGACATACCCGCCGCACTGCTGCGCGAGAATGCTCCGGCGCTACCCGAATGTGACGAACTTACCGTGGTGCGCCACTACAACAATATGTCGACCAACAACTTCGGTGTCGACACAGGTTTCTACCCCCTGGGGTCGTGCACCATGAAGTACAACCCCAAGATCAACGAGGAGATGGCCTCGCACCGCGATTTCGCCGGTCTGCACCCCTACGCTCCGACGGCTACCGCACAGGGCGCCCTCGAACTTTACTGGCGCCTGCAGCGCGCGCTCAGCGAGATCGGCGGCATGGCCGAGTTCACCCTCAACCCATTCGCCGGGGCGCACGGCGAACTTACCGGCCTTATGGTGATCCGCCGCTACCATGACGCGCGCGGCGACCACGGGCGCCGCAAGGTCATAGTGCCCGATTCGGCGCACGGCACCAACCCGGCGTCGGCGGCCGTATGCGGTCTCGACGTGGTGCAGGTGAAGAGCCGCCCCGACGGCACCGTCGATGTCGACGACCTGCGCCCGCTGCTCGACGACACCGTGGCCGCCGTGATGATGACCAACCCCAACACCCTCGGCATCTTCGAGAAGAACATACCCGAAATCGCGAAACTGGTGCACGAGGCCGGCGCCCTGCTCTATTACGACGGGGCCAACCTGAACCCGATGCTCGGCGTGGCACGTCCCGGCGACATGGGTTTCGACGTAATGCACATAAACCTGCACAAGACATTCTCTACACCTCACGGCGGCGGCGGCCCCGGCTCAGGCCCTGTGGGCGTGCGCGCCGGTCTTGAGGAATACCTCCCCGCGCCGCGCGTGGTGCGTCGCGGCGAAGGCGACAGCGCCCGCTACGAACTCGAATACAACCCCGAGGCACTGGGATCGGTGTCGGCCACCCTGGGCAATTTCGCCGTGCAGGCACGCGCCCTGGCCTACATCATGGCTCTCGGATCCGAGGGGCTTATGGAGGCCGGCCCGCTGGCCACCCTCAACGCCAACTATATCAAGGAGTCGCTGAAAGATGACTATCTGCTCCCCATCGGCGGCGTGTGCAAGCATGAGTTCGTGTTCGACGGCCTGGCCGACAAGTCAACCGGCGTCACCACCCTCAACGTGGCCAAACGGCTGCTCGACTTCGGGTTCCACGCCCCCACAATCTACTTCCCCCTGCTGTTCCACGAGTCGCTGATGATCGAGCCTACCGAAACCGAGTCGCGCGAGACCCTTGACGCGTTCATCGACGTGATGCACCGCATCGCCCGCGAGGCCCGCGAGACACCCGACGTTGTCAAGGAGGCCCCGCACGACACCCCCGTCAGCCACCCCGACGACACCCAGGCCGCCCTCACCCCCATACTCACCTACGACCAGCTCACGGCGCAGGCATAACCACGCATCGCAATGAAAAGATATGACCTTATAGTCATCGGCGCGGGCCCCGGCGGATACGAATGTGCCGCCATGGGCGCCGCCGACGGGCTCAGCACACTGCTCATCGAACGTGATGCACTGGGGGGCACATGCCTCAACCGCGGGTGCATCCCCACCAAGACACTGTGCCGCTCGGCGCAGATTGCCGCCGATGTGGCCGAGGCCGGCGCTTACGGCATAGTCACCGGGCCGTGGCACGCCGACATGGGCGCCATCATGGCCCGCAAGAACGCCGTCGTGGCGCAGTTGCGCGAGGGGGTCGACATGCTCACCGCCGGATGCGACCGCATCTCGGGCACGGCACGCCTTGCCGCGCCTGATGTCGTTGAGGTCAACGGCGAGCAGTTCACCGCCGACCGCATAGTTGTGGCCACAGGCTCAGTGGCGGCCACATTGCCCGTACCGGGGGCCGAGTTGTGCGTGTCGTCTGACACGATGCTCGACCTGCCGGAGTTGCCCGCATCGCTCGTCGTAATCGGCGGCGGCGTCATCGGCCTGGAGTTCGCCTCGATCTACAGCGCTCTCGGCACAGAGGTCACGCTCGTCGAATATGCCCCCGAGATTCTTCCGGCCTTCGACCGCGACGTAGCCAAGCGCCTGCGCTCGCTGATGCAGAAACGCGGCGTCAGCATCGCCGTGGGCGCCCGTGTCACCGGCATCGCGCAGGGCAACGGCGAACTCACCGTGAACTACGACATGAAAGGGAAACCGCGCGCCGCCACCGGCGCCATGGTACTCATGGCCGTGGGGCGCCGACCGCTGTTGCCCGACGGACTCACGCGCGAGATGGTCGATACCCTCGACCCCGCAACCCTGCGCATCCCCGGCACCCCGCTCTATGTGATCGGCGATGCCAACGGCCGCTGTATGCTGGCGCACGCCGCCTCGGCCCAGGCACGCATGGTCATGGGGCGGCAGGTCAACATGGATGTAATCCCCTCGGCGGTATTCACCATGCCCGAATGTGCGTCGGTCGGCATCACCGAGGCGCGCGCCGCCGAGGCCGGCCTCGAGTTCCGCGCCGTCAAAGGGATGTTCCGCTCAAACGGCAAAGCCCTCGCCATGGGCGAGCCCGACGGTCTGGTCAAGCTCCTGCTCACCCCCGACGGCCACATCCTCGGCTGCTCGATCGTCGGCCCCCACGCCGCCGACCTCATCGCCGAAGTCGCCCTGGCCATGTCGGCCGGCCTCACCGCCACAGCCCTCACCGCCACCATCCACGCCCACCCCACCCTCTCCGAAGCCCTGGTCGCCCCCCTCTCATAGCACGAGGGCATTGCAGAACCTCTCAAATCGTAGGGACATGCCTTTGGCATGTCCCTACAAATTAGGCACGAACCGAGTTCTGCAATACCCTCATAGACCGTAAGGCAGCAGAGAGTAATTGTTTTATTCCGCGCACACTGACTCCCGTCAAAACACAACATTTTTCCACCGTTATCAAATTTTCAACAACAAAAATTTGCAAATTTAACTCTAATCCACTATTTTTGCCATTGACAATCGTTCACAAAAACATTTCCCGATATTCACTAATCGACTGAAAGCTATGAGGAAGATAATGACACTGATAATGGCCACGATGGCCATCGGCGCCCTGGCGGGGCGGGGCGATGTTGACCCGCCCAAGTTCGACATCACAGCCAACGGCCTCACATACAATATAGTGTCTGAAGAAGACGCTACCGTGAAGTGCATTTCCTACCTCTGGGGATCGGAGCTGAAACGCGTGGTCGTGCCTGAAAGGGTAACCGATCCGGCAACCGGGAAAAGCTATGCCGTAACGTCGGTGAGACTGTACGGCGCCCCCGAGAACGAGAATGTCGAGGAAATCGTTATAGAGGCCCCGCTGAAGAAGATAGATGGAATACGAGATTTCTTCTCACTTCGCACCATCACATTGCCTGACTGCCTTGAAGAAATAACCACATTATGCAATATGCCGGCGCTAAAGGATGTATCGTTGCCGGAATCTATCGAGACCATCGGAGGTGGCTCCGGTGACGCATTTGTGCGCCTCGGTCTTGAAAAGCTGACACTTCCGGCAAGTGTGAACAGCCTGGATCACTGCGCATTCTACAACTTGCCTGACCTCACCGAAATCGATATGCCCGGTGTAATGCAGCTGAGTCCGCACACGCTTACAGAAATGCCCAAATTGAAAAAGCTTGAGCTTGCGCCATGTTTCATCATAGCCAAGTGGAACAGTGTCGACGCGCCGCTTGACGAAATCAGATTCAGATCTGACGGTGTGGAGAGCGAATGGTTACTGTCTCTTGAGAGTTTCACCCATTGCCCCAAAGAGATTTACTGCGAGCGCACCAACCCTCCCACATTTATCGACGACAACGGCGATCCGAACGGTGAAGGAAGAATGTTCGGTGGGACGGAGAAAATGAAAAGTGTGAAACTCTATGTGCCTCTTGAGGCAGTTGAGGCATACCGGGCCACACCTTACTGGGGGAACATGCAGATTATCGCATACGACTTCGAGCTGGGCCGTCCCGTTGAAGTCGGCATCGACGGCATCCACACCGACGCCGTTCCGGCTGACGACCGCCTGTTCGACCTTTCGGGCCGTGAAGTCACCACCGCCCACCCGGCTCCGGGCATCTACATCCGCGCCGGCCACAAGGTCGCCGTCAGGTAATCACCTTTAACAATAGGGTATCATAATTCGCGGTATACATTGTAGGGTCGCTACACAATGCTATTAACTTAACAGATGTGGGCGTCTGAAAG
>CALJBF010000289.1 GCA_938027385.1 uncultured Porphyromonadaceae bacterium
CCGAAACGTCGAGGGTGGGGACACGCATCGAGATGCCGGTGAGCTTGCCGTTGAGTTCGGGGATTACTTTGCCCACAGCCTTGGCGGCGCCGGTCGACGAGGGGATGATGTTGCCCGAAGCGGCACGGCCACCACGCCAGTCTTTCATCGAAGGACCGTCAACGGTCTTCTGGGTAGCGGTGGTAGAGTGAACGGTGGTCATAAGACCGGTAACGATACCGAACTTGTCGTTGAGGACTTTGGCGATGGGGGCGAGGCAGTTGGTGGTGCAAGAAGCGTTCGATACGAACTGCTGGCCGGCGTAGGTCTGGTCGTTCACGCCGCATACGAACATGGGAGTGTCGTCTTTCGAGGGGGCCGACATTACGACATATTTGGCACCGGCCTCGATGTGAGCCTGGGCTTTCTCTTTGGTGAGGAACAGACCGGTCGACTCAACGACGTACTCGGCACCTACAGCGCCCCAGTTGATTTCTTTCGGGTCGCGGCATGCTGTAACGCGGATTTCCTTGCCGTTCACGATCAGGAGCGATTTCTCCATGTCGTAGTCTACGGTACCGTCGAAGTGGCCGTGCATTGTGTCATATTTGAGCATGTAGGCCATGTAGTCAACGGGGAGAAGGTCGTTGATGGCTACAACTTCGATGTCGTCACGTTTGGTTGAAGCGCGGAAAACGAAACGGCCGATGCGGCCGAAACCGTTAATACCAATTTTTGTCATAGTTGTTGAGATATATAAAGAAGTTTTTGTTGTATACTGGAAACGAGAGACTTGCAGCCGGGTGTCGACATAGTTGCGATATGGTACCTAATGGCAGGCACAGACACGAGTCGGCCCGATACTGTTTTTCCGCCGCAAAGTTAGCAAATTATTTCAGCCCCGCGCAACTTTTATTGTTAAATTAAGTTGAGGTTTCGGCCACTGAGGCCACCGGGCAGGTCAGACAAGTCAGACAAGTCGGACCCGTCGGACGGGTCTGACCACGCGCGGGTGCGCCGCGCGCGTCAGCGCAGAGGGCGCACGGCGTGCAGCCCGGGGGTGTTGCGCAGGGTCAGGGCCGCGAACGACGAGGTGGCCTCAGAATCATATTTGATGTGGTAGCGTTCCTGGCCCAGACCGTCGAGCACGAATGTGGCGGTATCGACCGGGGCGCCTCCCGGCTCGCGGGCGGGGGCGATGCGCTCCTTCACGGTGATGTCGAATCCGGTGCGCGTGACCGCCAGGGCCACTGTGGCGCCCTCGGTAAGCCCCTGCAGGCCGTGGCGGGTGATCACAACGGCGCCGTCGTCGCGGCACAGAAATTCAACCGAGGGGGAAGGCTCGGGGTGCGCGGGGTGCCCGGTGGTTTCTGTGGTTTCTAAATGCCCTGATGACAGCTCGCCGGTCAGGAACACGGTTTCAGCCGGCCCGTTGCCGCGCGGCCGGGCGCACAGCGCTACCACGAACGCCGCGGCCATGAAAAGCACTACACAAAACTCTATCGAAAGCGGCTCTATGGAAAGTAACATAAGCGTGGTCTGAGGGGAAGAAAACATGCGGGCCACCCGTCAGCAGTCAGCAGAGGTGCCACCTGTCGGCAGCGGTGCCACCTGTCGGGTTATGCCGCGAGCTCGCGGCATAACAGGAACAGCGGCATCACAGGAACAGCCCCGAGACGGGTGCCCTGCCGGATGGCTGGCGGGGCGTCAGAGTGGCCCGGCCGGTAGGAGCCGGCGCCAGAGGGGAAGGGAGCATACCTCAGTATGTGACCGCCCCCGAGCGGTGCCGGCGACGCCCCGGAGGGGCCGCTATCACGCCCCGCCAAGTGCGGCCATCATGGCCGAAGAGATGAGCATATAGATGAGCATGCCCACGATGTCGTTGGTGATCGAGATGAAGGGGCCGGTGGCCAGGGCCGGGTCAATCTTGAAACGCTCGAGTGTCAGGGGCACGAAGGTGCCGAACACCGAGGCGAACAGCACCACGGCCATCAGCGAGCACGACACGGCAAGCGTGGTGGGATTCAGCGGGTTCAGCGAGAAACAGTTGTAGATGAACACGATCAGCGAGATGATAAGGCCGTTGAGGAACCCGACGCCCACCTCTTTCAGCAGCTGGCGCCCGGTGTCCTTGAGGTCGAGCGACCCGTTGGCGAGCGACTGCACGATGATGGCCGACGACTGCGTGCCCACGTTTCCGCCCGTGCCGCCGATCATGGGGATGAACAGCGCCATGGCGGGGTTGGTGGCGAAACCGGTCTCGAAATTCCCGAGGATGAGCGAGTTGCCGATACCGCCGAGGATGCCGATCAGCAGCCAGGGCAGACGCGCCTTGGTCTGCTGCCAGAGGGTATCGTCAGACTCAACATCCTGCGACAGACCTGATGCCAGCTGATAGTCGCGCTCTGACGACTCGCGCACGCGGTCCATCACGTCGTCGACGGTGATATGCCCCACCAGGCGCCCGATCGAGTCGATGACGGGCATGGCCACAAGGTCATATTTCTCGAAGTCGATGGCCACCTCGTCGAGCGGCGTGTCGGTCTTGACGGCCACGGGATCGGTCTCCATCACGTTCTTTATCTTCGACACCGAGGGGTGTGTGATCAGTTTCTTCAGGGGGAGGGTGCCGCGCAGGCGGTCGTCGTTGTCGACGACATAAACGTAGTAGACCTCGTCCATATCCTCGGCCTGCATCCTGAGCTGCTTGATGCACTCGGGCATCGACCAGTTCTCGTTGACGACAAGCATCTCGGTGCCCATCAGACCGCCGGCGGTGTCTTCGTCGTACTTCAGCAGGTCGATGATGTCGCCGGCCTGCTCCACGTCGTCGATGTGCGAGAGCACCTCGTCGCGGTCCTCCTCGTCAAGGTCCTGGATAAGGTCTACGGCATCGTCGGTGTCGAGGTGGTCGATGTACTGGCGGGCGATGTCCTCGGGCTCCATGTCGTGGAGCAGTTTCTTTCGGTCATCCTCGTCAAGCTCCATGATCACGTCGGCGGCCTTGTCGCCGTCGAGGAACCTGTAGAGATACTCGGCCTCGTCGAGGTCAAGGTCCTGATACAGCTCGGCGATGTCGGCGGGGTGCAGTTCGTCGAGCAGCTTGCGCGCGGCGCCCTCGTCGCGCGTCTCGATTATGTGGCGCACCCTTTCCAGGTAGTGCTCGTCAAAATCTTTCATCGCGACTGTGAGATGAGGTTGGTGAGTTCAATGAACTGGGCCACCGTGAGCTGTTCGGGACGCAGGGCCATCAGAGGTGATTCGGGCACAGGCGCCCCGGCGGGGAGGAGCCCCTTCACGGAGTTGCGGATTGTCTTGCGGCGCTGCCCGAAGGTGGCCTTCACCACCGCCTTGAACAGGCGCTCGTCGCAACCCAGGTCGGTGACGCCGTTGCGGCGCATGCGCACCACGCCCGACTTCACCTTGGGCGGGGGCACGAACACCCCCTCTGAGACGGTGAACAGATATTCCACATCATACCACGCCTGCAGAAGCACCGACAGGATGCCGCGCGCCTTTGTGCCCGGAGGGGCGGCAAGCCGCTCGGCCACCTCGCGCTGCAGCATGCCTGAACAGCACACGCACCGGTCGCGGAAATCGAGGATATGGAAGAATATCTGCGACGAGATGTTGTAGGGATAGTTGCCGATCACGCAGAAATCGCGCCCGGGGAAAAGGGCGGCCAGGTCGAGGGTGAGGAAATCTTTCTCGACGATGCGACCGTCGAGCGCCGGCATCTCGCGGCGCAGGTAGGCTACCGACTCGTCGTCAATCTCCACAACGGTGACGTCATGGCCGGCCTCGATGAGCCAACGCGTCAGCGCCCCCATGCCGGGGCCTACCTCGACCACAGGGTATCCCCTGAAGTCGTCGAGGGTGGCGGCGATGCGCCGCGCCACAGACTCGTCGGCCAGAAAATGCTGGCCGAGCGCTTTTTTGGGTCTGACTGCCGGTTTCATAGTGCGGGGGCTAATTAGTGGGGTCAGCGGCGGTTTTTCTTCTGCTGTTCCTTGAGCATGGCCTGCTGGCGGCGCTGGGCTTCCTCAAGGCGAGCCATGAAACCGGTTTTCTTTTTCGGTTTTTTGGCGTTCTCGGCCATGCGGGCGCGTATCTTCTTCTCGTCGATCACCCAGCGGAAGATGTAGGTCTGCAGGATGGTGATCAGCAGCGACAGGAAGTAATAGTAGCTCAGGCCCGAGGCGTAGTCGTTGAAGAAGAACAGGAACATCACCGGCATCAGGTACATCATCCACTTCATGCCGGGCATCGAGCCTGACGTGGGCTGGCTGGCCATGTTGATGCGGGTGTAGATGACGTTGGTGACGGTCATCAGCAGACAGAACAGGCTCACGTGGCTGCCGAACCAGGGTATGGTGAACGGCAGGGTGAAGATCACGTCGGGAGCCGCCAGGTCCTTGGCCCAGAGGAACGACTCGCCGCGCAGCTCGATGGCCGACGGGAAGAACCAGAACATGGCCACCAGGATAGGCATCTGCAGCAGCATGGGCAGGCACCCAGAGAACGGACTTGCGCCGGCGCGCGAGTAGAGCGCCATGGTCTTCTGCTGGCGGGTCATGGCGTTCTCGTTGCCGGGATATTTCTCGTTGATCTCCTTGATTTCGGGGGCGAGCACGCGCATCTTGGCCTGCGACATGTAGCTCTTGTAGGTGAACGGGAAGAGTATCACCTTGATGAACAGCGTGAGCAGGAAGATGATCAGGCCGTATGAGGTGATGAACTTGCCCAGGAAAGTGAACACCGGTATGATGATGAGGGTGTTGATCCAGCGGAAGATGGGCCATCCCAGCGGTATGAGGCGCGTGAGGTCGAGGTCGGTGTCAGACTTCTCGGTCTTGAGCGTGGAATCGAGCTTGTTGAGCAGGGGGTAGAGGTTGGGACCGTAGAAGATGTCGACGGTCACGGGCACCTCGGCGGTCGACGAATAGTCCATCGTGGCGCGTGCCGAGAGGTCCTTCACGAAATCGGGGTCACCCTTGAGGTCTTTCGAGGCCACCTCGGCCGAGGTGAAGGTGCCGCGCGGTATCATCACCGTCGAGAAGAACTGGTTCTTGAACGCGATCCAGCGCAGGCGCTGGTCGAGGCTCTTCTCATGGTCGCCCTGGGCGCCCAGGTCGTCAGGCGAGTCACCCAGGAACTTGTAATAGAGGCCCGAGTTGCGCTCCTCGAAGGTGCGGCCGCGCTCGTTGCGGGCCATCTTCTGGTGCCACAGCAGGTCGGTGGTGGCCACCGAGGCGGGGATGATGCGGGTCATGTTCTGCTGCACCACCTCCATACGGGCCACATACGACCCCTTGGGCAGCGTGTAGCGCAGCGCCCACGAGGCGCCCTGGCCCAGGTCGAGGCGCATAATCACCGTCGAATCGTTGACCTGCTCGGGGGTGAAGTAGAAGTCGGCGGTGTCGAAACGGTTCGTGGCCGATGTGAGCACGAAACTGTATCCGGCGTCACCGGGGCGCACGATCTCCACGCGGGCGGTGTCAACCAGTTTCGGGTCTTTCTTGTCGGGGAGGTAGGTGTTGTAGTCAAGCAGCGTGGCGCGTGACACACGGCCACCCTTGGTGGAGATTTCGAGCGAGAGCACGTCGTTGGCGAGTGTCACGGTCTTCTCCTCGCCGTGGAGGTAGCGTGCGAACCCGCGGTAACGGTCGGCGTCGGCCAGTGCGGCGCGCAGGTTCTTCAGCGCCTCGCGGCGGTTGGCGGGCGAGAGGTCGTCGCCGAAACGCGAGCCGGCCACGGCATCGTATGTCAGCACGGTGTCGACGGCGGCCACGGTGCCGCTCACGCGTGTGCCGTCATAGCTGAGGCTTACCTTGTCGGTCTTGAAAGCATATGCAGACTGCGCCGTCGAGTCACCCTCGGCGGTCACGGCACCCACCTGGCGCATGATCGCGGGTACGGCCGCGGCCTCGTCGGCGGTGATGGTGTCGATTCGCAGGGCGTCGGCATCGGCCTTCGCCTCGGCGCGCCTGTCGGCGTCGATCTGCTCCTGAATCTGTTGCTGGCGACGTTCCTGCTCACCTTTGGTGAAGTACATGAATCCGAAGATCACCATGCCCATCAGGACCATGCCTAAAAGTGTATTCTTATCCATTGTCGGGTAGGAATTGGGATATGATATTAGTTATCAGTTTTTTCAGCTCATCCGCAACATACGTCACATAAGCCACATACGTCACATAAGTTACATCCTCTTGCTTTTGCTCACGCTCCGCGCTCGGCGCGGTACTTGATGGCCGCCTTCACGAAACTCAGAAACAGCGGGTTGGGCGCAAGCACCGTCGACGAGTATTCGGGGTGATACTGCGTGCCCAGGTACCAGCGTTTGCCGGGAACCTCGACCACCTCGACCAGATGCGTGCGCGGGTTCTCGCCGACACACTTCATGCCGGCCTCCTCGAATCGCGCGCGGTAGTCGTCGTTGAACTCGAAACGGTGGCGGTGACGCTCGCCGACATGTGTCGAGCCGTATGCCTCGGCGGCAAGCGAACCGGGTTTCAGTTCGCAGTCGTAGGCGCCCAGACGCATCGTGCCCCCCATGTTCGAGACGCTCTTCTGCTCCTCCATCAGGTCGATGACATTGTAGGGGGTGTTGGGGTTCATCTCGGTGGAATTGGCGTCGTGGAGTCCCAGTACGTTGCGGGCGAACTCTATGACCATGCACTGCATGCCCAGGCAGATGCCCAGGGTGGGCACGTCATGCTCGCGCGCCCATTTCAGGGCCACGAACTTCCCTTCTATGCCGCGCTGCCCGAATCCGGGAGCCACGATGATACCGTCGAGACCCGAAAGTTTCTCGTCGGCATCGGCCTCGGTGAGTTTCTCGGAGTGGATATAACGCAGGTCGAGATGCCGGTCGTTGTAGGTGGCGGCCTGTATCAGCGACTCGTCGATTGACTTGTAGGCGTCCTGCAGCTCGACGTATTTGCCCACCAGGCCGATGGTGACCGGCTCGGTGGCGCCCTCGAGTTTCTTCACGAAACTGAGCCAGGGTCCCATCTGCGGCTCACCCTCGGCCTTGACGTCGGTAAGGCGCAGAACCACCTCGTCGAGGTGCTGGTCATGCATGCGCAGGGGCACCTCGTAGATCGAGGGCACATCGATGCTCTGGAACACGGCGTCGGGGGCCACGTTGCAGAACTGAGCGATCTTGCGGCGCGCCTCGGGGGTGATGTCATGCTCGGTGCGGAGCACCAGCACGTCGGGCTGGATTCCCAGCTCCTGCAGTTTCTTCACCGAGTGCTGGGTGGGCTTTGTCTTCAGCTCCTTGGCGGCCGCGATATAGGGCACGTAGGTAAGGTGCACGCAAAGCGAGTCGCGCCCCAATTCCCAGCGCAGCTGGCGCACGGCCTCAAGGAACGGCAGCGACTCGATGTCACCGACAACGCCGCCGATCTCGGTGATCACAAAATCATATTCGCCGGTAAGCCCCAGGGCCTTCACCGAGCGCTTGATCTCGTCGGTAATGTGCGGCACGATCTGCACCGTCTTGCCCAGATAGTCGCCGCGGCGCTCCTTGTTGATGACGCTCTGGTAGATGCGGCCTGTGGTGACATTATTGGCGCGGGTGGTGCGCACGTTGGTGAAACGCTCGTAATGCCCCAGGTCGAGGTCGGCCTCGTGGCCGTCGACGGTCACATAGCACTCGCCGTGCTCGTATGGGTTGAGCGTGCCGGGGTCGATGTTGATGTAGGGGTCGAATTTCTGTATCGTCACCCGAAAGCCGCGCGCCTTGAGCAGGCAAGCCAGCGACGATGATATGATACCCTTGCCGAGTGACGACACCACGCCGCCCGTGACGAATATGTATTTTGTTTCCACTGTAAAGAGTGTGATTTTAATTACAACCGGCAAAGTTACAAAATATTCCGGTATTTCGCCACACCAAAATCACGGCCCGGCCCATAACCCGGCACATACAAGTCAGACCCGTCGGACAAGTCGGACTTGTCTGACGGGTCTGACGGCGAACCGCCCCCGCGGGGGCGGCCACGGGGATGCTTGCCTCAGAATTTCTTCATCGGGCGCACCTTGTTGTAGAAATACTTGCGGTAGTCGAACGCCGAGCCGTCTGAGATCTTCACCGACTTGGCGCGCTCAAGGGCGTTCTCGGTACCTTCGGTCGATGTCCAGTAGTCATCGTTGTCGAGGGTAGAGCCGCCATTGGCGCGGAGAGCCGCGTTGAGGTCGGTCTTGTTGTCGGCCACGGCCTTCATCTCGTTGAAAGCGGGCAGATACCATCCGTCGCCCAGTTCGGCGCAGAGGCGGAACGCGGTGAGGTTGGCCAGCTCGGGGTCGTTGGCGCGGGCTACGGCCATATTGGCCTCGCCGTCGTCGAGACTCGACGCACCTAACTCTACGTAGTTGTCAGAGTTGGCACGCTTGTCCCACATGGCGTTGATGCGCCCCTGCTCTTTCACATTGGCCAGGGCTATGATTTTGCCCGAGGTGCCGTCGGCACTGACCTCGCAGACGATGCCCACCACATTGTCACCCTCGTAATAGGGGTCGCCCACGGCGAAGGTGGTGACATCGGCCGGACGGTCGCCCACGTATGCCACGGCGCGCACGTTGCGTGCCACGTTTTTCGACGAGGCCAGCTCCGAGCCGTCGGTCAGCAGTACTGCCATGGCGCTGTTAGCGCCGTCAGCCGCATGCTCGGTCGAGCTCCAGTAATATGCGTCGGAAAGTGCGGTGCCTCCGTTGGCCGCAAGTGCGGCGTTGATCTGCGCCTTCATACCGGCAATTACCTTAAGCTCGGCTACGGCGGGGAGGAACCACCCCTCGCCCTGCGCGGCACAGCTCAGGAAAGCGGGCAGCGACTCAAGTGTGCCGTCGGCCTTGTCGGCAGCTTTCTTGTTGAGGTCGCCGCTCTCGGTGCTTTTGGCGCCGATCTTCTTGCCAAGCTCGCCCCAGTTCTCGGATGCCTCGGTGAGAGAGATTATACGGGCGTAGCTGTCATCGTCGGCCACCCAGTAGATGATGCCCTTCACATTGTCGACATCATAGAGCTTGCCGACTGTGAAACGCGGCTCGGGTTTCTCGCCGAACTCGCGGAAAGCGCGCACCTGCGCCACCTCCTGTTTCTGAATGGCGAACATGCCGGGCATGTCCATCAGCGCGGTGTAGGCCATGGCGTCCATGTACTGGTCGGCCTCGGTCGACGACCAGTAGGTGGCCTCAGTGCTGACGGGGGCGAAACCGCGCGAGGTCAGCGTGGCGTTAATGGCGTCGAGCGCGCCGCGCATGGTCTGCAGTTCCTTCTGGGCGGGCAGATACCACCCCTGGCCCATCTCGACGCAGGCCTTGAAGGCGGGATAGAAGTCATAGTCGGGCGAGATGGCGGCCACGGTGGCCATGTTGGCGGGGCCGTACTCTTCGTCAGAGGCGTTTGTCACCTCGTATGTGGTGCTGTAGCAGAGCGGCTGTGGCATGTCGGTGACAGCGGCCAGGGTACCGTAACTGCCGGTGGCGTCGACCGTTACCACCACGCCCTGGTTCACGCCGTCGCTGTAGAAATCGCCCACGGCATACGGGCCGGTGGTCGGGTCGGCTACCGGGATGGACGCCTCGCCGAAGGCGAGATGATCTATGTCGGTAAGTTTGTATTCTTTTTTGGTGCCGTCTTTAAGCGTCACTATCAGCGCTTTGCCTTCGGCCTGGGCCAGTGCGGCGAATGCTGTGAGCATCGCCACGAGTGTGTATATCGCTTTTCTCATCAGTTCCTGTATTTGATTGTTGTGTCGTTTGCCTTGACGATGTAGATGCCCGGGGCTTTGCCCGACATGTCAACGGCGCATGCCCCTGCGGCCGTGAGTGTCTGCAGACACCGGCCCTGGATGTCATAGACGGCAACCTCGATGCGCCGTCCGTCGGGAGCCTGGATATGAACCGTACCTGCGGCGGCACTGACGGTCAGGCCGTCGTCAAGCACCTGCTCCACGGCGTCGGGTTCAAGCTCGATGTCGAACCTCATGCTGCCGATGTCGCCCAGCGGCAGCGTGTCGGTGCCGTCGGCGTGCTCGACCTTCATGCCGTCGCCGTCAAAGGTAATCCTGGAGATGTCGTCGAGCCTGTACTGCACGCGCTCCGTGCCGTTCGAGGGGATTACCGTCAGGCAATCCTCGGCCCAGACGCACGCACCCCCTGCCAGGGCGGCAAGCGCGGCGACTGCGATTCTGATGTGATACCTCATGATAAATATTGTGATAAATTATATGAATTGTGATATGTGTTTTCCGTGCATATATGCACCTGAGCACAAAGTTAGCCATATCCCGGCAATACGCAATAAAAAACCGGCAAATCTCACGATTCACCGGTCATAAAGATTAATTTTCACAAATCGGACGGCAAAATGCCGCCGAACAGCTCTTGCTTCACAGCAATCAATCTCCAATATAATAAATATCAATTAACCATATTTCTGTCTGTATTCGAGCCGTGAGCCGGCCGGGGTGACCGTCAGGCGCCCGGGTGCTCCGAGCAGTATGTGGCGGTTGGTGTCGACATGCCCTACGGGGGCGTCGAACGCAACAGGGCCGGGCACATCGGCGGCAAACTGGCCCAACATGGCGTACATGTCGTTCCAGTCACGCGAAGGGCGCCAGTCGGTGAACTGCCCTATGACGAGTCCCGCCAGACGCGACAGCACCCCCGAGATGCGCAGTTGCCAGAAGACACGCTCCACCTTATATATAGGTTCGGCGATATCCTCGACAACAAGTATCGACCCCGCCTTGAAGGGGTCGTATGCGGTATTTATCAGCGCCGAGACAACGGCAAGGTTTCCGCCTCGCACCACACCCTGAGCGGCGCCGGGGCGGTTGTAGGGATGCGTCCCCCACTCCACGGCGACATCAGGGCGGTCGCCGGTAAGGATGCCGAGCAGAGAACGGTTCACGGGGTCGTCGGGGCCGACGGCAAGCTGTTTCGCCATCGAACCGTGTACCGACACGATTCCGTGTCGCCCCCAGAGGGCATGCAGGGCCGAGACATCACTGAATCCCACAAGCCACCGCGGACGGCTCCACAGCGCGGGGTCGGCATCGAGGTCGTCGAGCAGGTGCACACAGCCGTAGCCGCCGCGCGAGCAGAGGATGGCCGCGGCATCGCCCGAAAGAGCGGCGCGCATGTCGGCAAGCCGCTCGGCGCGCGTGCCTGAGAACGAACCGCACTCACCCAGGGCGTGGGGCATCACCTCGGGCACGAATCCCCAGGCCTCAAGGGTGCGGCAGGCACCCTCGACCCTTGCGGGGTCGATGACCGATGCCGGCGACACGATGGCTACCTTGTCGCCGGGGCGCAGCGGGGCGGGGTGGATTATTGGGGTGACGGGAGCGATGGGAATTATGGGAATTTATGGGAGTTATGGGAAAGCGGGGTCAGTTGACCTGCACGGGGATGCCGGTGGCCTCGGAGATGCGTCGGCCGATGGCACGCAGCTCGTCGATAGGCACTTTCACCAGCTCGCGGGCGGGCGTGGGGCGGTCTATCGAGTAAAGCATGATCTCGCGCGGGCGGATGCGGCGATAGGCCGCGATGAGCGCCTCGATCTCGGCATCGGTGGTATTGTCGATCTCCACCTCCTCGTAACGGCCGCGGAGCATCATGGTCTGTATGATGCCGGTTCCGGCAAAGGCGGTGAGCCCCGAAATTACCTTCTCGGCTGTGAAACCGGGCTGATTGGGGCGGTCGATGGTCTGAATGGTGCTGTCTATGGCCGAATCGAGTTTCAGGATGTTGTTGTCGACCCGGCGCAGGGCCTCTACCATCCCGGGGGTGAATATGCGGGTCGAGTTCGTGAGCACACTTACCCTGGCCTCGGGATAATAGCGGTCGCGCAGAGCCATCACATCATCGATCACGGCGGGAAACTCGGGGTGGAGCGTAGGCTCGCCGTTGCCCGAGAAAGTGATTACGTCGAGGCTTTCGCCGGCGGCGTGCATGGCCGCCAGTTTCTCGCCGAGCAGACGCGCCACCTCGGCCCGCGGGGCGAACCCGGTGGTGCCGGGACCCTGCGAGTTGAATCCGGCCTCGCAGTAGAGGCAGTCGAACGAGCATATCTTGCCGTCGTTGGGGGTGAGGTTCACCCCTAACGACGTGCCGAGCCGGCGCGAG
>CALJBF010000290.1 GCA_938027385.1 uncultured Porphyromonadaceae bacterium
CGAACCTATGAGCCTCATCTGCAGGATCTCCGACGACACCACCCACACCACGATGAAGGCGAGCACGCCGTAGAAAATGTTGATCGTGCCCGACTCCTTCATTATCTTGTAGAGATAATAGAGCAGCAGGGCCACGATGGTGATGTCGAGAATATCTTTTATGCCGAATGATTCAATCATCAGAGTAGCGGAAACAGGTTAGCATGTTTCAGGGCGGTTGGCATCGGCCATCATCTGCCATACGTCGCGTGCCTGTACGGCGGCGCCGACGTCGTGTACGCGCAGTATCGCCGCGCCGCGTTCGAGCGCCATGGTGTTCAGGGCGATCGTGCCCGGCAACGACTGTGCCGGCGTGAGGTTCAGCGGCTTGTATATCATGGATTTGCGCGAGATACCCACGAGCAGCGGCAGGTCGCCGAGCATCCGGCCCAGGTAATCGAGATGCCCGAACAGTTCGTAGTTCTGCGGTGCCGTCTTGCTGAAACCGAATCCGGGGTCGATAATGACATCCGCCACCCCGAGCTCGTCGAGGCGGTCGAGAGCGCGCCGCAGTTCCACCGTCACGCCGGTGACCACACCGTCGGGGTAATCGGCCAGCGACTGCATGGTAGCCGGGGTGCCGCGCATGTGCATCAGTATGTAGGGGGCTTTCAGCGCGGCCACGGTCTCGAACATGGAGTCGTCAAGCAGGCCGCCCGAGACGTCGTTCACGATGTCGGCCAGATCCGGGGCGACGGTGGCCTTGGCCACAGCGGCGCGGAACGTGTCGACCGACACCGGTATCCCCGGGTCGAATTCCCTTACAGTCTCTACTCCGGCCATTACGCGGTCAATCTCCTCCTGCACCGGCACCTCAGCGGCGCCCGGACGTGTGGAGTATCCGCCGACATCTATCATGTCGGCGCCTTCGGTAAGCATCATGTCTACGCGGCGCCTGAGTGCGTCGCGGTCGGTGAGCGGAGTCCGCGACCCGTCGTAGAACGAGTCGGGCGTGACGTTGAGAATCCCCATCACCGCCGGAGTCTCAAACCGGCGCAAACGGCCGTGTATGTCAAGTGAAAACGCTTTCATTGCCATTGGCGGCGCGTGCGTGCGCCGCAGGCAACGAAATTACAAATAATTTCCCAAACCGCAAAACCTGATGAATATCGTGTGTATAATTTGTGGTCTGGAATTTGTTTTATAATAAAATTAGCACTAACTTCGCAGTGTTGATCCCCGGTAGCCCCTGTATATCAAGCTATCGGGTTTTGTTTTATGCAAAAATACTAAATTTCAGCTATATCGCCAAATAACAAGTAGAAAGTAATTACTGTATATGCCAAAGGTAGCTTTAGTCGCGTGGCAACGCACAAAAGCTGCGGATGGGTGTTATGCGCGGGATGCGGGGTGGAGAATTGGAAAAAATTTTGTAAATTTGGGCGTTAAAAAATCTTGCTAATCCTTAAAGGGG
>CALJBF010000291.1 GCA_938027385.1 uncultured Porphyromonadaceae bacterium
GGAGAGAGGGAGAGAGGGAGAAAGAGAACAAAGGACGGAAACGGGAAATAGGAGGAAAGAACGAAAAAGAAAACAGTGCAGCGGGGCCGCTTTTTAGCGGCCCCGCTGCACTGTTTTCAGGTGGGATTGCGGGCGCGGTTAGCTGACGGTCCAGGTGTCGCCGGCGAGGAGGAGCGAGCGGAGGGTGTCGAAACCGCGGCGCGCGCGCACCTGCTCGACCTGCTCGGAAACCTCGCGGTCATAAACGGGGGCTTCCACGTCACGGATCACGCCGAGCGCGAGCGGCAGCGTCACGCCATCCATCATGGCAAGCTGCTGATGCACGAAGTTCGAGGGGGTGTGGGCGTCATGCACAAGCACATCGTCGATGGTCCAGCCATCCTTGCCGATCTCCACGGCCTTGATGAGCAGGCCGTCGCCGACGAGACCCTTGTTGTTGTCTTTGCCGAAGAGCATCTTCTCGCCGTGGCGCAGGTGTATCGTGCGCTCGGCGCGATATTCCTTGTCGGTGACAGCGGCATGGATGCCGTTGTTGAAAATCATGCAGTTCTGAAGAATCTCGACCACCGACGCACCATGATGACGGGCGGCGGCGAGCATGACCTCCTGCGAGGTAGCCAGATCGACATCAATCGAGCGGGCGAAAAATGTGCCGCGGGCACCGAACACCAGTTCGGCGGGGATGAACGGATCTTCGGTAGTGCCGTAAGGTGATGATTTCGACACGAACCCGCGTGCCGACGTGGGTGAATACTGCCCTTTCGTGAGGCCGTAGATCTTGTTGTTGAGCAACAGCATGTTCAGGTCGATATTGCGTCGCACTGCATGAATGAAGTGGTTGCCGCCGATGGCGAGGCCGTCGCCATCGCCCGAAATCTGCCACACGGTCATTTCGGGATTGGCCACCTTGAACCCCGTGGCCACAGCGGCGGCGCGGCCGTGGATGGTGTGGAACCCGTAGGTATTCATGTAATAGGGCAGACGCGACGAGCATCCGATGCCCGAGATCACAGCGGTTTTCTCAGGGGGCACACCCAGCGCAGCCATGGCTTTCTGGAGCGAGTTCAACACGGCATGGTCGCCGCAACCGGCACACCAGCGCACGGGCTGGTCTGATTTGAAATCGGCGGCTGTATATTTCTTATCTTCCATAACAGAAAGGTGAGATGCGTTATTATATAATGTGTAAAACGGCTCAGCGGGCCATGATCTCTTTCACGCGGTCAACAAGCTCCGAAACCATGAACGGCTGTCCCTGAATCTTGTTGATGCGGTGTATCTCCACATCGGGGTGCTTGGCCTGGAGCCAGTCGGCGAACTGGCCGGTATTGAGTTCGGCCACGATTACACGCTTGTAGCGGCGCAGGAGTTCCGAGGTGTTGGCCGGCAGCGGGTTGATATATTTGAATTGCGCCAGGGCCACCTTCACACCTTCAGCGTTCAGCTCTTCGGCGGCCGAATAGAGGTGGCCGTAAGTACCGCCCCACCCTATCAGCAGGGTATCGGTTTCGGGCGAATCGAGCAGAACCTCCTGAGCGGGGATATCGGCCGCCACACGGGCTACCTTTTCGCGGCGCACCTGCACCATCTGCTCGTGGTTCACGGGGTCGTTTGATATCGCGCCGGTGCGGGCATGTTTCTCCAGACCGCCGATGCGGTGCATCAGTTCCGGGGTACCGGGCACGGCCCAGTAGCGTACTAAGGTCTCGGGGTCGCGCATATAGGGCTGCCATGCCTCGCGCAGGGCGTCGGGCACACGGTTGGGACGTATTTCCGGGAACTCGTCAGCCTCGGGTATGCGCCAGGCCGACGAACCATTGCCGATAAAGGCATCGGTGAGCAGAATGACTGGAGTCATGTGCTCTACGGCGATGCGGGCGGCCTCGAAGGCCGAGTTGAAACAGTCAGTGGGGCTCAGCGCCGACATCACCACCAGCGGCGACTCGCCGTTGCGGCCATAGAGCGCCTGCATGAGATCGGTCTGTTCGGTCTTGGTGGGGAGGCCCGTCGATGGGCCGCCGCGCTGAACGTCGATCACAACCAGGGGCAGTTCGGCCATCACGGCCAGACCCAGGGCCTCGCTCTTCAGCGCCAGACCGGGGCCTGATGTAGAGGTCACTGCAAGATTCCCGGCAAACGACGCGCCTATGGCCGAACATACGCCGGCAATCTCATCCTCCATCTGACAGGCCTTCACGCCGAGGTCCTTGCGTTTAGCAAGCTCGTGCAGGATGTCGGTGGCGGGGGTTATGGGGTATGAACCGAGGAACAGGGGGATTCCGGCCTTTTCCGACGCCATGATCAGACCGTAGGCCGTGGCCTCGTTACCCTTGACGTCGGTATATGTTCCGGGGCGTATCTCATCGGTCTCGACGCGGTAGGTCGACACCGACGCATGGATGTTGTGACCGTAGTCATATCCGGCCTGGAGAACCTTCGCGTTGGCCTCGTAGACTGCGGGCTTTTTGGCAAACTTGGCCTGGAGCATGCGGGCGGCATGCTCAAGCGGGCGGTCGAACAGCCAGCAGAGCAGACCCAGCACGAACACGTTGCGGCACTTCATCACCGATTTCGGATCCATCCCGCTCCCTTCGAGGGCGGCGCGGGTCATTGTGGTCACGGGCACCTCTACGACCTGGGCGCTGATGCCCAGCTCGGCAATGGCATCGTCGGTCTTGTAAAGCGCTTTTTTCAGCCCCTCGGGCTTGAAGGCGTCGATGTCGGTGATGATGACGCCGCCGCGACGCAGAAACTTATAGTTCTGCTTGAGGGCGGCAGGGTTCATGGCCACGAGCACGTCGCACTGGTCGCCGGGGGTATGCACACCGGCACCTATGCTGACCTGGAATCCGCTGACACCGCCGAGGGAGCCCTGCGGGGCGCGGATTTCGGCCGGATAGTCGGGGAAAGTCGACACGGAATTGCCCAGGCCGGCCGATACGTTTGTAAAGATATTGCCGGCCAGCTGCATTCCGTCGCCCGAGTCACCCGAGAAGCGCACAGCCACCTGGCGAAGCGTTTTCACACGATGGGAAGTGTTATCCATGATGAGATATTTAAGGTTGAGTGCGGCAAAGATAACCCTTTTCCCGGCATAAACCAACGAAAGTGCCAAATTTTTAGCAAAAATCAGTGTAATATTTTGCCAAATTGTAAGCAACCCACTCTAAATACCTCATATCCACGGCACATATACACACCTCGTGTGCATAGCGCATACAAGAAAGCGGCGCACCCGCATGGGGTGCGCCGCCGTATGGTTTTCAGACGCAGGTCAGCCAAAGGCCGGCCTCGGCATCATTTTAGCGAACGATGAGTTTCTCTACCTTCGAACCCTGACGACGGATCACGAGCTGACCGTTTGCGGGGTTGTCGATGCGCTGACCCTGGATGTTGAAGAACTCAACGGGAGCGTTGGCGTCAACAGCGTCAACGGCAACATTCTCGATAGCGGTGTTTGTGCAGACTTCAAGATCCTTATTGAAGTTGATAACGGGCTCGACGAACAGACGCATCCAACCTGCCTCATTACCGAGATCTGCCCAAAGCATGAGATCCTCGCCAAATGTGACATAGGTTTTGCCATCCTGCAGGCGACCGTTTGCGGCAACCGACATTACAGACTCATCGTCACCGTTGAAATAATATACGTCGAATGTCTCGGTGTATGAGTTGTCGGTGTAGAAACGGCCGGCGAGCTGATTGGTTGCAGTCATGACACCGGTTTCAACCTCACAGTTCAGGGCAAGAGGGCCGAACTCATTCGTACCGTCTGTGATACCATAGATGGTGAGTAGAGTCTTGCCGCGCTTTGAAGTCTTGAGACCCAGAACGTCAGCGTTGATTTCAGTACCGGTCTCGCCATCAGTGGTAACAGTTGTCTTGAATTCACCGTTGGCGGCATATAAGATGGTTTCACCGAAAGCTCCACCGCTACCCTGGTCTGTGAGGAAAGCCAGACCACCGGGTATATCATTCCCGAATGAATATCCGGGAAGGAACCCTACGTTGTAGAGAATGAAGTTTATATCGCCCTCATCGTCATAACCCGCACCTGATGCGGTTGCATAGCCGGCATAAAGTTTATACTGCGCATTCTGGACAGTGCAGAGGGTCTGACCGGCAGGGATATTCAGCTGAATGTACTGGTCTGTACCATCCTGCACAAGACTGAGTGTAGCGTTGATATCGTTAGTTTCCACGCCAAGTGAAGATGCGAGGAAATTTTTAAGGATATATGCATTTTCTCCTGTGCCCTTCTCGATTGTGAAAGAAGACGCCTCAACACTGCCGGTACCCGTCTTATCGTAGAATGTGTAGTGGCAGTAGAATGTACCGGTGATGTCTTCATCGAAATTGGGGAGTGAGCGCAATGCAGGTGCTGTGTAGTCGACAGGCTGCGCCTGAACACTCTTCACAGCCTGAGACTTTGTCATGGCCGCATTGAGATTCAGCTCAGAAACCGGGACAAGATTCCCGGCTGATGCCGCGCTGACTGTGACAGCGGCGGCAGCGAGAAGTGTGTAGAATTTCTTCATTCTGAGAAATATTTAGTGATTAGGTTAGATGTATAAGTCGGTTATACAGGTGGCAAATTTATGGTAAATTTTTAAACTTTACAACTTTTTGAAAAATTTTTGAGAAAAATTTCGGCACAAATCGATTGTTCACGCCATTTCAGCCAAACCATGTTAAAAAATTGCGGTTTTAACGGCATAATGTCACAATAAAACAAGAGCGGCAAAGGTGCTGAATGCCGAGTTTTTGCTATCTTTGCGGGAATGATGACTACCGACAACAACAACCGTTCCCAATATGACCATGCGGCCCGCGCGCCGCGCGTGCTTTTCGTATGCCTGGGCAACATCTGCCGCTCGCCGGCGGCCGAAGGCGTGATGCGCCGCATCGTCGACGAAGCCGCCCGCCGAGGCACCATCAGCAGCCACGAGGCCGACAGCTGGGTCATTGACTCGGCCGGCACAGGCCGCTGGCACATAGGTCAGCTCCCCGACCGCCGCATGCGCGTGCACGCCCGTCAGCGCGGCCTTGAGCTCGACCACCGGTGCCGACAGGTGGAGACCGCCGACTTCGACCGTTTCGACCTGATAATCGGCATGGACGCCCAGAACGTGGCCGACCTGCGCGCCCTCGCACCATCGCCCGAGGCAGAAAAGAAAGTGGTGCCCATGGGGCGCTGGCTCGACCCCGCGCAGGGTTACGATTATGTGCCCGACCCCTATTACGAGGGTTCGGAGGGGTTCGAGCTTGTGCTTGACCTGCTCGACCGCGGCTGCCGCCGACTGTTTGACGAACTCAACTGAGGGGCGGCATGATTCAGCATGCGGTTTTTCAGCATGCGGTTTTTCAGCATGCGGTCGCTACATGTAGCGACCCTACAATGAATACAGACCCCGATAAACGAAATTGACCTGGAAACATTGAAACGAAACGGAATATTCCTATATATAATAATGTGCGGCATGCTCGCGCTCACGGCGGCATGCGGTGGCGGCCATGACGGCGCCGACAACAGCCGCGCGCCCATGACCCACCTTGAGATCATGGCGGCGCTTGCGCACCATGACACCGTCAGGGCACACAACCCGCATGAGGCGCGGCTCGACTCCATGCCCGGGCGCGACTGCCTGAAAATGAAAATCAACCTGCTGCCCGGTGGTACGCTGGGGCGCACGTTCAACGACAGCAACTACCTGCACATCGCCGAGGCCGAGGCCATCGGCGTGCGCCCCATAACGAGCCTGGGAGGCGCCTGGACGGCAGGCTCCCGTCTTGAGCGCGTCATAACCTGCGAGGACTATTACATCGACGACCTCACCCACTCCATGCCCTATCTCGTACCCGAGGCAAAGGAACTGCTTGGAACGATAGGCCGCGCGTTCCGCGACTCGCTTGCGGCACGCGGGGGCGGCGACTACCGCGTGAAGGTGACCTCGGTGCTGCGCACCCCGCGCCTGGTGAAACGCCTGCGCCGTCGCAACCGCAACGCCGTCGACACCTCGGCGCACCTCTACGGCACCACGTTCGACATCAGCTACGCCCAGTTCATCTGCAACAGGGCCGGCGGCGTCTACCGCACCCAGGAAGACCTTAAGAACCTGCTCGGCGAGGTCATCTGGGCACAGCGCGACCTTGGCCGCTGCTATGTGAAATACGAGCGTAAACAGGCATGTTTCCACATCACCGCCCGGAAACAGTAATAACACCGACACACAAACCCTCAGACCATCATGAGCGAGAAATCCGCACCTCAGCCCGAGACAACAGACGGGCAGACACAGCCCACACGCCCCAGACGCCCCCTGTGGCGCCGCATACTGAAATGGACCGGCATCACCATCGGCACGGTGGTGGCGCTTTTCGTCATAGTGTGCTCGCTCATTGTGTGGATACTCACCCCCGGGCGCCTCACCCCGCTTGTGACGAAAACCGCGTCAGAGTATCTCGACGCCGATGTCAGCGCCGCCCGGATCGAGCTTACATTCTGGCATACCTTCCCGCGCATGACGGTCGACGTGGACTCGCTGACAATCGACTCGCGCGCCCTCGACTCCATTCCCGACTCGCTCAGGCAGCGCCTCCCCGACGATTACCGGCGCCTGCTGTCGGTGGGCGGTTTCCACGGCGGCATCAATGTCATGCCCCTGCTGAAAGGTGACATCAGCCTCTACGATGTTGTATTCAAGCGCTTGGCCGTGAACCTGGTGCAGGTCAACGACTCGCTGGCCAACTATGACATCGTGCCCCCTTCCGAGGAAACAAAAGATGAGGAACCGCTCTCAATCCCCTCCATCTCGATAAACCGGTTCGAGATTGCCGACGCCGCGCCGTTGCGTTACCGCTCGCTTGCCGACTCGACCGACTTCACCGCCTCGCTGCGCAACATCACCCTCGACGGCAGCGACGGCCCGCGCTACGCCCTTGACCTCAACGGCGCCCTTGAGGCCCGCGTGCTCGAAGAGTTCAACTTCAGCCGCCTGGTTTTCGGCGCCAACGGAAAGATTGTCTGGGAAAGCGCGCGTCCGCTGGCCATAGCGCTGCAGGACTTCATGCTCACCCTCGACAAATTCCACGCCCGCGTCGACCTGGCCGCCGACCTCACCGACACACCGCAGGTCGAGAGTTTCCGGGCCGAGTTCCCCGACATTCCGCTTACCGAACTGCTCAGCCATGTGCCCGCCACGCTGCGCGACTACACTGACCCGCTCAAGACCGACATGCGTGTCAGCTCTACCGTGAGCCTGGCACGCCCCTGGAACGTGGCCGACACGCTCATGCCCTCGCTCAACGCCACGGTCGACATACCTCCGTGCACCGTGACCTACGAGGGGTACACCTTCCGCGACTTCACCGTCAGCGCCGAGGCCGCTTTCGACGGCAGTAACATTGACGCCTCATGGGTCGACCTGCTAAAGTTCCACGCCGAAGGCGAGTCGGTCGACGCCGACCTCAGCACCCGCGTCACCCGCATAATGTCAGACCCGATGGTCGACGGCCGTTTCAAAGGGCGCGTCAACCTGGGCAAGCTGCCGCCACGGCTGAAGAGCATGCTACCCGTCACGCTCACCGGCATACTCGGGGGCGACGCCGACTTCCGCCTGCGGAAGTCAGACCTCACACGCGACGGATTCCACCGCATGTATGCAAAGGGGCGCATCACCCTCGATAACCTGCACGCCGATGCCCAGGGGATGATGACCGCCTATGCCCGCCACGCCCTGCTTGAGTTCGGCACCAGCTCGCGGCTCACCACCGCCGCCGGCGCGCGCATAGACTCACTTCTGAGCGTATCGCTGAAAATCGATACCCTCGCCGCCAACGGCATGGGTCTTGATGTGGAGATGCGCGATTTCGCCGCCGGCGTGGGCACCGTGAACCGCGCACAGTCGGCCGACACCACAGAAATCAATCCCTTCGGAGGCCGCATCACCATCGGGCGACTGAAATTCGACGCTCCCGACGACACCCTGCGCGCCCGCCTGACCGACGCATCCGTCAGCGCCTCACTGCGGCGGTTCAAGGGTGGCGCCCGCTCGCCGCTGATGCACCTCGACATCTCGGCACGGCGCATCATGGCCGGGCAGGCCCTGACCAAATTCGCCCTGACCCAGGCTCATGCCGACCTTACCGTGCACCTCAACGAGGAACGCGCCGCCCGGCGTGCCGCCCGTCGCGAGGCCGCGAAAAACGGCACGGCTCCACAGCCGCGCCGACAGCGCACCGGCGCCGACAGCACGGCAACCGCCCCCAACGGCGCCGACCTTGACCTGCGCCTCGACGCCAAAGAACGGCGCCTGCTGCGCAACTGGGACTATTCGGGACATGTGAAAGCCGCCCGCGGGCGTCTGGTCACCCCCTACCTGCCCCTGCGCAACCGCCTTTCAGACATCGACCTGCGTTTCACCCAGGATTCAGTGACCATTCACGACACCCGGCTCGCCTCGGGACAGAGCGACTTCACCATAAACGGAACCATATCGAACCTCAGGCGCGCCCTGACGGCACGCCGCAACAACACCCTGAAAATAGAGTTCAGCGTAGCCAGCGACACCATCAACGTCAACGAACTCGTGCGCGCCATCTTCGCCGGTCCGGCACTGGCGCATGCCGCCGACTCGGCATCGGTATGGGCCGACAACGATGACCTCCAGCAGCAGAAACTCGCCTCTATGGCCGACACCGCCGCCACCGAACCCCTCCTGCTGCCCCGCAACCTCGACGCGCGCCTGCATGTCGGTGCCGGAAACATACTCTATTCCGACATGGTGATGCACGGTTTCCGCGGCGACCTGCTTATGGCCGACGGCGCCCTGAACCTGCGCAACCTCTCGGCATCGACCGACATCGGTGCCATCGACATCAACGGCCTCTATTCGGGTGCCGACCGCGATTCGCTGCAGTTCGGCCTCGGCATGAGGGTCAACAACTTCATGCTCGACAAGCTCACAACGCTCGTGCCGGCCATCGACTCGATCATGCCGGCGATGAAGAGCCTCGCCGGCGTGGTCAACGCCGACGTGGCCGTGACCACCGACCTGCTCCCCGACATGGATCTCGACATCCCCACCCTGCAGGCTGCCATAAAAATCGAGGGGAAAGACCTGGTACTGCTCGACCCCGAGACATTCAAGACCGTATCGAAATGGCTCATATTCAAGGATAAGAGCAAAAACGTAATAGATTCGATGACCGTCGAGGCCGTGGTAGAGAACTCGGCCATCGAAGTGTATCCGTTCATATTCAACATAGACCGTTACCGGCTGGGCGTAATGGGGCACAACGACATGGACATGAACATGAACTACCACGTGTCGGTGCTCAAGTCGCCCATACCCTTCAAGTTCGGCATAAACATCAAGGGCACGCCCGAGAAAATGAAAATACGCCTCGGGGGCGCCAAAGTCAAGCCCGGCATGGTGGGCGAACGGCAGACCATCGCCGCCAATACCCGTGTGAACCTGGTAAGGGAGATCGACAACGTGTTCCGCCGCGGCATACAGAACGCGCGGCGCGGCCGTCTGAAATTCCCCTCGCCCACAGCACTCCCCACTGTGGAAGAACTCGGCGCCGAGCTTGAAGAGGAGCATCTGAGCCATGCCGACTCACTGCAGATGATCCGTGCCGGACTCATCGAGAACCCCGACACCCTGCTCTACCCCATGACCGACCCGGTTGCGGCACCCGCGCCGGCTCTCAACGACAAAGCACATGGCAAAAAGAAAAAACGATAACATAGAACCCGACCTGACACCAGACGACGGCGCCGACGGATACGACATCCGCCGCGAGGCCGCCTCGGCCTCTGACGCCGACTTCGAGCGCGCCCTGCGCCCGGGGCGTTTCGAGTCATTCTCGGGCCAGGAAAAGATAGTCGAGAACCTGAAGGTTTTCGTGGCCGCGGCGCGCATGCGCGGCGAGGCCCTTGACCACCTTCTGCTCCACGGCCCCCCGGGACTGGGGAAGACCACCCTGTCGGCCATCATCGCCAACGAGCTGGGCGTGGGGTTCAAGGTCACCTCGGGACCGGTGCTCGACAAGCCCGGCGACCTGGCCGGCATACTCACGTCGCTCGAAGAGAATGACGTGCTGTTCATCGACGAGATACACCGCCTGAGTCCCGTGGTCGAGGAGTACCTCTACTCGGCCATGGAGGACTACCGCATCGACATCATGATCGACAAAGGCCCCGGCGCGCGCTCGGTTCAGCTCACCCTGTCACCCTTCACGCTTATCGGCGCCACCACCCGCTCGGGATTGCTGACGTCGCCCCTGCGCGCCCGTTTCGGCATAAACTGCCACCTCGAATATTACGACCACGAGGTGCTTGAGCGCATCATACTGCGCTCGGCGGGACTGTTAGGCATCCGCTGCACGGGCGAGGCCGCCCACGAGATCGCCATGCGGTCGCGCGGCACGCCGCGTATCGCCAACGGCCTGCTCAGACGCGTGCGCGATTTCGCCATGGTGAAGGGTTCGGGCATGATCGACCCCGCCATAGCGCGTTTCGCCCTTGAGGCGCTGAACATCGACCGCTACGGCCTCGACGAGATCGACAACAAGATACTTTCAACCATCATACACAAATTCCGCGGCGGCCCGGTGGGCCTTACCACCATCGCCACCGCCCTGGGCGAAGACCCCGGCACCATCGAGGATGTCTACGAACCGTTCCTGATCAAGGAGGGGTTCCTTCAGCGCACCCCGCGCGGCCGCGAGGTCACGCCACTGGCATGGCGCCACCTGGGCCTCACTCCCGGGGGCGACAGCTACGGCACGCTCTTCTGAAACAGGCGGTGCCGGGCACCCGGCAGCGGCGTGGCTGCCTGCCTGTATGCCTGCCTGGTTATCGGCCCAGCTGGGCCGATAACTGAAACACGGCGGGCGCCGGCGCCCCACCGTCATCACAAAACCGAAATGGCTTCTGTAAAAACACTGTTCAAAGACACCGCCATATATGGCGTGAGCTCTATAGTCGGGCGTTTCCTCAACTGGTGCCTGGTACCGATGTACACCTACTGTTTCGCCGCGGCCGAGTACGGTATAGTCACCAACCTCTACGCCTATGTGGCGCTGGTGCTGATCATACTCACCTACGGCATGGAGACAGGGTTCTTCCGTTTCGCCAACCATGAGCGGTGGACCGACCCGGGGCAGGTCTACACCACGGCGCTCAGTTCGCTGGGTGTCAGCTCGATGCTGTTCATCATCGCCGCCTGCTGGCTGTCACCGCAGATAGCCGGGCTGCTCGACTGCGCCGACCACCCGGCCTACATCTGGATGATGGCCATAGCCGTAGGCGTCGACGCCTACACGGCCATACCGTTCGCCTACCTGCGCTACCGCAAACGCCCCGTGCGGTTCGCCACGCTGAAACTGATCAACATCGGCCTGAACATCGGTCTGAACCTCTTCTTCATACTGCTCTGCCCCTGGCTGCAGAAGACGGCCCCGGGGTGGATCGACTGGTTCTATGAGCCGTCGTTCGGCATCGGGTACATCTTCCTGGCAAACCTCATCTCGTCGCTGGCCATGCTGTTCCTGCTCACCCCCGAGATTCTGGCCGAGCGCTACAACTTCAACGGCCGTCTGCTCAGGCAGATGCTCGTCTATTCGTTCCCTCTGCTGGTCATAGGCATCGCGGGCATCATGAACCAGACCATCGACAAGATTCTCTTCCCGATGATCTACCCCGACAAGGCCACCGCCATGGCCGAATTGGGTATCTACGGCGCCAACTACAAGATCGCCATAGTGATGGTGATGTTCATCCAGGCGTTCAGGTTTGCCTACGAGCCGTTCATCTTCGCCCAGAACAAAGAGCGCGGCGAAGACAAGAACAAGGCTTACCGCGACGCCATGACATGGTTTGTCATCGCCGGGCTGTTCATCTTCATCGGGGTGATGTTCTTCCTGCCGGTACTGAAATACTTCATCTCGCCCGCCTACTTCCCCGGCCTGAAGGTGGTGCCGCTGATCATGCTGGCCGAACTCTGTTTCGGCATCTTCTTCAACCTTTCGCTGTGGTACAAGCTCACCGACCGCACCGTCTGGGGCACCTGGTTCTCGCTGATGGGCCTTGCCGTGACGGTGACGCTCAACTTCGCCCTTGTCCCCTCGATGGGTTACATGGGGTGCGCCTGGGCGGCCCTGGCCTGCTACGGGTCGATGATGGTGGTGTCGTGGGCCGTGGGACGCGTGAAACATCCCATAGGCTACGACGTGCGCCGTCTGCTGTTCTATTTCGTCACGGCCATGGCCCTGTGGGGCGTGAGCGTCGTTATATCGACCGGCAACAATCTGGTCGACCTGCCGGCGCGCGTGCTGCTGCTGGCCGTCTACGGCGGCATGGTGTGGCTTGTGGAGTTCCGCGGCACATTCGCCCGTATCCTTCCGCGCAAATGACCCCCGCACTGCCATAAAACCTGAGCCATGAAAGTAGCGTTACTGAGCACCAATGACATCCGCGGAGGCGCGGCGGTGGTGACCCTGCGCCTCACCGAGGCCCTGCGCCGCGCGGGCGTAGAGGCCACGATGGTCTGCGCCCGCATAGACGACCCGGGCAACCCGCTTGTCGCCGACGCCGGAAACCGGCGGCTGTATCAGGCGGCGTTCCTGGCCGAGAGGCTGCAGATTTTCGCCCACAACGGCTTTGACCGCCGCGACCTGTTCAAGACCGACACCGCCCGGTTCGGTCTGCCGCTCGACCGTCACCCCGCGGTGCGCGCCGCCGACGTGGTGGTGCTCACCTGGGTCAACCAGGGGCTGATCTCGCTCGGCACAATCCAGAAGATTGCCCGAGAGAAACCGGTGGTGTGGATAATGCACGACCTATGGCCCGTAACGGGAGTATGCCATCATGCCGGCACATGCACGGGTTACACCGGCACCTGCCGCGACTGCCCCATGCTGTGTCCGCGCGGATGCAACTCACTGGCCGCGCGTGTGCTCGCTTCCAAGCGCGAGACCGCCCGCGAATGCGGCATACATTTCGTGGCCGTGTCGTCATGGCTCGGCGACAAAGCCGCCCGGAGCGCCATAGCGGCGCAGTCGCCGCGCTCGGTGATACCCAACCCGTTCCCGGTGGAGCGTTACGCCACGGCACCAGCATTCAGCCGGGCCGACCTGGGCCTCCCCACCGACGGCAAGATAGTGATGATGGGCGCCGCGCGCCTCGACGACGACATCAAGGGGCTCCCCCTGGCCATCGAGGCCCTGAACCGCCTCGACACCGGCGCCACCGGGAAGGTCACGGCGCTCTTTGCCGGCGACCTGCGCGACCCGCACCTCCTCGACACCCTGCGCCTGCCCTACGTACACACCGGCGCCGTAAGCAACCCGGCGCGGATGCACAGCCTATATTGCGCCGCCGATGTGGTGATTTCATCATCGCATTACGAAACACTCCCCACCACCCTCATCGAGGGGCAGGCGGCCGGGGCAGTGCCCGTGGCGTTCGACAGCGGGGGGCAGCGTGACATCATCGAACATGGCATGACCGGATGGCTCGCCCCCGCCGGCGACACTGCCGCCCTGGCTGACGGCATAGCCCGCGCACTCGGAGGCACCATCAGCGCCGACACGCTGCGCGCCTCGGTGACAGCACGTTTCTCGGCACCGGCGGTGGCACAACAATATATAGCGCTTTTTCACAAACTTTTAAGGCGCGGCAACGCAACTAATCCAAAAAAATCGTAACTTTGCAGAGATAACGCCCGCAGGGGCCACACAGTCAGAAAGCAAAAACACTCAACATATCTAACTTATTGATATATCATAGATTATGAAAATCGAAAAAATCATCGGTCGCGAAGTGCTCGACTCTCGCGGCAATCCCACAGTCGAAGTTGACGTAATCCTCGAAAGCGGTGCACGCGGTCGTGCATCTGTTCCCTCGGGCGCATCGACCGGCGTAAACGAGGCTCTCGAGCTCCGTGACGGCGACAAGTCGCGCTACATGGGCAAAGGCGTGCTCAAGGCTGTGGCCAACGTCAACGGCCCCATCGCCGACGCCCTCAAAGGGATGAGCGCCCTCGACCAGATTGCCATCGACGAGAAGATGCTCGCCCTCGACGGCACTGACACCAAGTCGAACCTCGGCGCCAACGCCATCCTCGGCGTATCGCTCGCCGTTGCCAAAGCCGCCGCCGACTATCTCGACCTCCCCCTCTACAAATATATCGGTGGCTGCAACACCTACGTGCTCCCCGTGCCCATGATGAACATCATCAACGGCGGCGCACACTCTGACGCCCCCATCTGCTTCCAGGAGTTCATGATCCGTCCCATCGGCGCCACCTCGTTCCACGAAGGCATCCGCATGGGCACCGAGGTATTCCACAACCTCAAGAAAGTGCTCAAAGAGCGCAACCTCTCTACCGCAGTAGGTGACGAGGGTGGTTTCGCCCCCAACCTCGACGGTACCGAAGATGCCCTCCAGGTCATCATCAAGGCCATCGAACTCGCGGGCTACGTACCCGGCAAGGACGTTACCATCGGCCTCGACTGCGCATCGTCTGAGTTCTACAAAGACGGCGTTTACGACTACACCTGGAAACAGGGCGCCGACGCTCCCAAGCTCACATCTGAGGAGCAGGCCAAATTCCTGCAGCAGCTCGTTGAGAAATACCCCATCGATTCTATCGAAGACGGTATGGCCGAGAACGACTGGGAAGGCTGGAAGATCCTCACCGACCTCATCGGCAACCGCTGCCAGCTCGTGGGCGACGACCTGTTCGTTACCAACGTTAAATACCTCAAGCGCGGTATCGAAGAGGGTTGCGCAAACTCGATCCTGGTGAAAGTAAACCAGATCGGCTCGCTCACCGAGACCCTGCGCGCCGTAGAGCTCGCACAGCGCAACGGCTACACCGCCGTTATCTCGCACCGCTCGGGTGAGACCGAAGACGCCACCATCGCCGACATCGCCGTTGCCACCAACGCCGGCCAGATCAAGACCGGTTCGGCTTCGCGTTCCGACCGTATGGCCAAGTACAACCAGCTCCTCCGCATCGAGGAAGAGCTCGGCGCCGCTGCCGCTTACGGTTATGGCAAAAAGACCAAACGTCCCGAATAATCACACTCCACACTGCCGGTGCGCGCCCCTGACGGCGCCGCACCGCTGACCCCAAAACGGCAAAAAGGTTATGACGAATCAACCTTTTTGCCGTTTTTTCATTCATCGGCATCTGGCACGGAGAGACCGCTGTGGCAGTGATCAGTGCGGTGTTTATAGACAAAATGCAACAGATTTTATAATTTATTTGGAAAATTGAAAGAATAGACATACCTTTGCACCGGTTCAATACAAATCAGATTGACGAGAACAATTAAACATTTGAATCATTCACAATATTCTAATTAATTAAATCAGTTTCCAGGGATGAAGAAATTCTACACCATCGCACTGGCCTCGGCTGTCGCTCTGTCAGCATCGGCCGGAACCGAGCTGAAACTCCGCACAAACGCCGACTTCAGCGCAAAGACCCTCAAGACCGACGCCCCCGTGATGCTCAAGAAGAGCGCCAAAGAGCTCACCAACGCAATGCCCGACCTCAAGAAATCGAAAAAAGCCGCCGCATCTGCCGCCGATATCGCCGGCGAGTACACCATCACGCTCGGCGACTTCTACTTCCAGGGTAGTGTCGGCGAGTTCGAGGACGACTGCACCGTATCAGCAGAAAGTGGTGTTGTAGTATTCGAGCCTACCCAGACTCTTCCCTTCGGAGGTTCTCTCGATGAGGCCAATGGCTCAGTCACGTTCACAACCCTCGGGTTAGGATTGGTGAACTTCGGCGAAGCCGGCAGCTACTATGTGCGTCAGGAGCCGTACATCTACAGCTATGACGAGGAAGACATCATTCTTCAGGATTTCACGGCCACCTATGCAGACGGCGCGTTCAGTTTCCCCGCTGAAGCCGGCATCAGCTGGGTAGCTTATTCAGATGAGAATTACACCCAGGCCTACAGCTATGTTGACATTCTGGATCTCCTGGCTTGTGTGAAAAATGCCTCAGACAACGATGATGACAACACAAGCTGGACATCGCTCGGCAATGCGACTCTGATGGACGGCTGGGTGCTCCCAGGGCTTGGTATCGACCAGACCGACCCCGCCAACCAGTATGAGGTTGAAATCCAGCAGAACAACGACAACAAAAACATCTACCGCCTCGTAGATCCCTACAAGGGGGATTCTCCTGCCGCCGCATTCAACGCGTCCACAAAGACCGGCTACATCCAGTTCGACGTAACCGATCCGGATCATGTGGTATTCGACGCCGTTGACGCCGGATTCGTGAACTCAGATCTCGACATCACAAAATTCTACTGCATCAATGTGCTCACTTCTCTGATGGACTATTACGACATGACAGCTGCAGAGCTCATCAGCGAGCTTGGCGACGTCGCACCATACACTACTTTCAAGAATGGCGTGGTATCACTCGGCAGTGTACCCGGCAACAACGGAACAACCGTATATGATGCTTGTTTCGGCGACCAAACCGACAAATATGCCGGTTATGGCTGGGTTGACGAAAACGAAAACCGCACCAACATGGCCGCCAAGATCATCTTCCCCGAAACCGGTATCGACAACGTTGTCGCCGGCGAGGCTGACGCACCCGTGAAATACTTCAACCTGCAGGGTATCGAGGTTGCAAGACCCGCTGCCGGCCAGGTAGTGATCCGCAAGCAGGGCAACAGCGCCACCAAGTTCATGGCCCGCTAAAAATAGCCTGAAAAAATAAAAATATGCCGGCTCGTTCCTCGGGCCGGCATATTTTTGTCAAAAACAATCCGGGCAATGTGTCATATCTGCACACCGCCCGGGTTGTTTTTATTGTTTATGGCCTAACGGTTCAGATGCCGGTGTAGGTCCAGGGCGAGAGGGCGTGCAGCTCGGCACGCACGGCGTCGGTGACATCGAGGGTGTCGATGAACTCGGCGATTGACTCGGCGGTCACATGCGTGTTGGTGCGGGTGAGCTGTTTGAGTGTCTCGTAGGGTTTGGGATACCCCTCGCGGCGCAGGATGGTCTGGATACCTTCGGCCACCACAGCCCAGGTGTTGTGCAGGTCGCGCGACAGGGCCTCCTCGTTGAGCAGCAGCTTGCCAAGGCCCTTGAGCGTTGAATGGATGGCGATGACGCTGTGAGCCATGGGCACGCCGATGTTGCGCAGTACCGTAGAGTCAGTGAGGTCGCGCTGCAGGCGCGACACCGGCAGTTTCTGCGACAGGTGCGCATAAACGGCGTTGGCGATTCCGAGGTTGCCCTCAGAGTTCTCGAAGTCGATGGGGTTCACCTTGTGCGGCATGGCCGACGAGCCGACCTCACCGGCCTTGATCTTCTGCTTGAAATACTCCATCGAGACATACATCCACACATCGCGGTCAAGGTCGAGGATGATGGTGTTGATTCGGCGCAGGGCGTCGAACAGAGCGGCCAGATTGTCGTAGTTCGAGATTTGTGTGGTGAAGTCCTCGCGCTTGATGCCGAGGCTCCCGGCCAGGAAATCGTTGCCGAACGAGCGCCAGTCGAAATCGGGGTAGGCCGCATGGTGTGCGTTGAAGTTGCCTGTGGCACCACCGAACTTACCCGAAACGGGCACCGCGGTGAGCAGGTCGCGCTGCGCGCGCAGACGGTAGACAAACACCTCAATCTCCTTACCCAGGCGTGTGGGCGATGCGGGCTGGCCGTGGGTCTTGGCCAGCATAGCAACGCCGTCCCACTCTTTGGCACGCGCATCGAGAGCGGCGATGAGCTCGTCGAGCAGAGGCACGAACACCTCGTCGAGAGCGTCCTTTACCGACATCGGCACCGACGTGTTGTTGATATCCTGCGATGTGAGGCCGAAGTGTATGAACTCCTTCCACTTGTCAAGCCCCAGGGCGTCAAACCGCTCCTTGAGGAAATACTCCACAGCCTTGACATCGTGGTTGGTGACCGACTCATGCTCCTTGATGCGCATGGCATCAGCCTCGGTGAACTCTTCGTATATCTTGCGCAGGACAGTGTCTGTGCCGGCAGGCACATCGGCCAGCTGCGGAATGCCCAGACGGCAGAGCGCGATGAAATACTCCACTTCCACCTTCACGCGGTAACGAATCAGGGCGTACTCCGAAAAATACCGGTCGAGACCCGAGGTTTTGCCGCGATAGCGGCCATCAACAGGCGAAATCGCCGTCAGTGTGTTCAGCTCCATATATAAAATTTATGTTTCCTGGTGCAAAGTTACGAAAAATCCATGTAATCGCCGCCCGCAAAACATGACATATAAAAATTTCTGTCAGTCAGCAACATACCACCGAGAGTGAAATTTTTTCGCAAAAAAGATGTCTGAAAATTTGGCGGGAACCAAAAAAGTCCCTACCTTTGCAACGCTTTTGGAAGCGAGACGGGCGCTTAGCTCAGCTGGTTCAGAGCGTCTGCCTTACAAGCAGAGGGTCGGG
>CALJBF010000292.1 GCA_938027385.1 uncultured Porphyromonadaceae bacterium
TCGTCGCCGGTATGAAAACGTATCTGGTGATATATGAACAGCGGCGCGAACGCCTCACGTGTTATGGCCTGGCGATCGGCCCACCCCTGCTTTATCGCCTCGGCGATGGTGCGGGCGTGGTATGTCGAGGCCCAGCTTGTGCAGGTGCCGTACTGCTCCTGATCGCCCGGCACGGGGCAGTACCTGACCAATGAGGCCGACGAGGGGAGTACCTCGAAGTCACGGGTAATCAGCTGTGGCTTACGGGGGATTTTCGCGGCCTCCTCGGGGTCATATACCAGGCCGAGGGCGCGCGCCTGAGCCATGGCAGGCATGGCAGCCGCCATGAAGGCGACCACTGTCAGCAATATGCGGCTTATACGTTTCATTTTGACGGATTGAAGATGAAGTCACCCTCGAACAGCGAGCTCGAGTACCAGGGTGTCTGGGTCTGGTTGGTGGTCTGGAACACTTTTGTGGCCACGCGCTTGAACACGGCCTCGATGGGGAGGTCGGGGATATCGAGAACCGACAGCAGCGCCTCGGTGTACGGACTGTGTTCGGTCTGGCCGTCAGAGGCAGTGGTGCCCGGCGACGTGGCATACGAGATGAAGGTACCGACCGGAGCGTTGATTGCCGAGAGGCCGCGCCCCCGGCCCGCGCCGCGATGCCACGAACGCTCGAACGGGTTGTTGCGGCAGGCGTCAAGAGCGATAATCTTCATCTTGCACCCCGACTCCTCGAGTTTCGAGAGCACGCGGTTCACGTTGGTGCACTCATACTCGATATCGCTTTCCGAGGCCATCTGGGCATCCACCGGAATAAGATAGTTGGCGCCCTGATACTGGATGCCGTGACCGGCGTAATAGAACAGCGCCACATCGTACCCGCGGGCCCGCTGGCCGAACTCGTTTATCTTCTGGTCGAGGGTGCGGCGGTCGGCCTCGGTGACGTAAATCACCTCAAAGCCCAGCGAGCGCAGCTTAAGGTGCATGGCGTTGGCGTCGTTGACGGTGTTCACCAGCTCCTGACCCGGATAGCGCGAATTGCCGACAACCAGGGCGAGGCGTTTCAGATTGTCTGTGACCACATCCTTCACCGGTTCGGTCTTCTTGACCGGGGCGGCCTTGCGCGGCTGATATGTCACATGGCGCTCCTCAGACGTGGTGCCGGCGGCATTGGTCACGGCCACCCTTATGGTGTTGTCACCCTCGACGAGAGTACCGGTCTCGTTGATCATCATGTCGTAACCGTCGTTGGTCACCGACTTGACGCCGCGCACCACAGTGCCGTTCACGAACACATTGGTGGCGGTGATCGTCGACGATGATGTCACGCCAACCTTGATCTTGAGCTGACGGTCAGGTGTAGTGGCCGGCAGGTTTATCCAGTCGAGCACCGGTTTCGACCCAGAAACGGGTCGCGGAGGGGTCACGCCGCCCGCCAGCTGCGACGGCACAAACTCAGGCGCCCAGATTGTACCTTCCTGCTGTACCCATTTGCCATTGGCCATCTCGAACGGCGCAAGCAGTACATGTAGCCTGCGTGACATGGCCGAGGCAGGTATCTTGTTCCAATCAATGGGGATTTTCAACACGGTTGAATACTGGCTCCCCTCCACATCAAACGACTCGAACCGTGAGACAGACTCCCCTTTGTCGCTGTAAAGACGACCTTTATCGTCGCAAGGATAGACAATCGCGTCGACACACCCCCGCTTGCCGGGACGGTTGCGCACGGTGACTTTCACGCTCACTTCAAGAACAGCTCCGGCGGTTCCGGACGCCGGACGGTACTCCTGCCCGACATACTGCACATCGTAATCATTCGCCCCGCTGATTACCGGCGGATTCGAGGTAACAGGCATCTGCGACATAGTAAACGAGGGCCCCCACCACGAGCCGTCCTGCTGCCAGGGGGCACCGTCAGGAACGGCGTAATACGACGCCACGAGCACATGCAGTTTATCGCTATGATACGACTGCGGCACCTGTGAATAAGGAATCATCAGACAGAAATTCGTGCGCGAGAATATGGCTGATGAAGGCCTGAAACTCGTAAATTTAGATACATTGATGCTGTTTGAGGGGGAGGTGGTATAAAGATATGCGCCAAAGCCGACATTGTCGCCGGCGTGATTGTTGGCTGTAAGGTCGAAATAGACGGCGAGCATGTCCTGCCCGGCCTCGTTGACGCGCATCACGCGGATGTTTTGCGCGTTGAAATTACCGCTGTCAGCGGCGTTGCCACCCAGGGCCAGCAGGCTCATGAGCAACGGCAGGATGAATCTCAGCGATTTCATGATAGCAAGAGGAAATGTGTGTGCGGGAGAGGATGGTTTATTGGTCAGGGGGAAATACGGCGCCCCCGTGATGAGCGGGGGCGGCCGGTATGGGGTGTGGAATCAGCGCACTGTCTGTTTGGAGAATGTGAGGGTGACCTCGGCCTTGTCGAGGCGCAGGTTGGCCATCACGGGCGAGAGCACGTAGGGGGTCACAGAGCTGACGTAGGTAGTGCCCGAGCTGTAATAGCTGCTACCGGCGGTCTCGGTGGTCACGGTCACAGGCACGGCGGTGAAAGTGTAGTCTTCGGCGGGGATGTCACCCTCGCGACCGTATCGGTCGAGCAGGTCGAGCAGGTAGGGGCGCAGACCCGAAAAACTGTACTGGTGCGAGGTGGTGTTGTAGCTCGCGTAGAACGAGGTCACGTTGTCGGGGGTCTTGTTGTCGGCGAAGAACTTGTCGCGGTCTTTCGAGAGCACGAGCAGAAGCGTGGGGGGCGGCGTGATGCCGTAGGTGTTGGTGACTGTTTCGGCGGGGATGGTGAACGTAAGGGTGTTGATCACCGAAAGCGAGCCGGAGTTGCGGTAATAGTAGTCACGCACCTCGCGCGCCGGGAACTTGAGTTCGACGTCACGCCCTGCGGGGGCGCAGATTATGTTGTCGCCGGCCTCGATGCGGGCCTGCAGCTCGGGCGCCATGTCGTAGGTGAAACAGTTGTTGGTCACGATTTCGGGCGCTACTGCATACCAGGGGCCTTCGTGGCTAACGGTCTTCTGTTTCCCCTCGTCGTCGGTCTCGACGGTGTGGTAGTAAAGGCACATGGTGGTCATGCCGATCTTTACCAGACGCCCCGAACCGAACGAGTTAACCACGGCGATGCCGGGGAAGTATTTGGCGAACTCCATCGGAGTGGAATATGCCGCGGGATTGTCGAGATACAGCTGGTAAAGCTCACGGCCCAGGCTCAGGGGGAGTTTCACGGCTATTGTGCGGTACGAGAGATTTTGTATCGAATCGGGTTTCTCAAGCACGTTTACGGCATACACTTCCGAGCCGATCAGGCCGGTCGACTCGTCGTAATACCCTTTTGGATCGAAATCGGAGTATATCGGCGAGGGGAGCTGACGGTTCAGGCGGTAGACCTTCAGACCCATCGGCACAATCGAGTCGCCGATCCAGCCGTCGGTGGCAGGGAGGTCCATTATCAGGCGTATCGAGTCGATGTCGTTTATGGTAACCCCTTCGGTGACAAGTTTCGATGCGGGGATGAACTGCGTCACGAACTCTGAGGTGAACCTGCCGTACCCCTTGGCGTCGATGACGCCGAGAATCTCGGTGGTGGTGCGCGACTGCACCGGCACGTTCGAGGCCGTAGAGTGGCCGGTCACGGCAAACGAGTTTTCAATCACCACCTCGGTCTCGTCGGTGACGAGATCGCCGCCTATCTGGCCTGTGGTATTTGAGCATGAGGCAAAGCCGACAATGGCGGCCGCCGCAATCATGATTCTGACGAGTGATTTCGATTTCATTGTAAGACGAGAAGATTGTCAGCCGAGCCCGTTGTAAAAATCGATGACCGGAGCGGCATCGAGTTTCCCTGTGGCGCGGGGATCGTGGTAATCGAGCACGGGTTTGCCTTTGCTTTTCGCATATTCCACAAGCGCGGGATCCACACCCTCCTGCGACACGATCACACCGTCGGCATAGTCGATCGCAAGCTTGTTTAGGGTAAGCCAGTCTACGGGGCCGTCGCCAAGTGTGGCGATGTCGGCGCCCTCAAGCTGGTCCATGAGCAGTTTTTCGGCGAACCGGGGGTCGAGCGTTCCATCGAACCGGTCGTTGAAAAGCGCATACACCACCTTTGCGCTGGCGAAAGTGGGGTCATCGGCATACATCTTCTTGAGATATATGGGAGTAAGCGCCGTCACCCAGCCCGAGCAGTGCACCACAAAGGGCTCCCAGCGCAGTTTCTTCACGGTCTCCATGGTGCCTCGGGTAAAGAATATCAGGCGCTCGTCGTTCTCTTCGGGCGTCTGGCGAATCTCGATGTCGGTGGCCACATGGTGGTGGAAATAATCATCGTTATCGATGAAATACACCTGCATGCGCGACGACTGCAGCGTAGCCACCTTTATGATCAGCGGATGGTCGGCATCGTCGACCGGCAGATTCAGCCCCGAGAGGCGGATGACCTCGTGCAACTGGTTGCGCCGTTCGTTGATGCATCCGTATTTGGGCATGAATGTGCGGGCCTCGAATCCCCCCTCCTGCACTTTGGCGGGGAGTTCGCGGCAGAGGTCGCCGGCGTATGACGCGTGAAGGTAAGGCGTGACTTCCTGAGAGATGTAGAGTACTTTCTTTTTGGTATTCATCGATAACAGCTGCGACGCCAAGACCACACTTAAAAGCGCCCCGCCCGGGAGCCGCGTCAGTGAGGCCATGCTGTCACTTTTAT
>CALJBF010000293.1 GCA_938027385.1 uncultured Porphyromonadaceae bacterium
CGGGCTACGGCGTACCCGGTTATGAAGAAATCAGCGTCTTTCAGACGCCCACATCCGTTAAGTTAATAGCATTGTGTAGCGACCCTACAATGAATGGCCGTGCATTACGACAAGCAATGCACTCAAATGTGTGGCGGGGCGCGGGTCAGACGTTGAAACGGAAGTGCATGATGTCGCCGTCCTGCACGATGTATTCCTTGCCTTCGACGCCGAGTTTGCCGGCCTCGCGCACGGCGGTATCGCCGCCGAGGGTCACGTAGTCGTCATACTTGATGACTTCGGCACGGATGAAACCTTTTTCGAAATCGGTGTGGATTATGCCGGCGCACTGGGGGGCTTTCGAGCCGCGGATGAATGTCCAGGCGCGGCACTCGTCGGCTCCGGCGGTGAAGAATGTCTGCAGGTTCAGCAGGGCGTAGGCGGCACGGATAAGGCGCGACACGCCCGATTCCTCAAGACCTATCTCCTGCAGGAACTCCTGGCGCTCCTCGTATGTGTCGAGTTCTGCGATTTCGCTCTCGGTCTGGGCGGCCACGATGAGCAGTCCGGCGCCCTCCTCCTTTATGGCCTCGCGCACGGCGTCGACATACTTGTTGCCGTTGACGGCCGATGCGTCGTCGACGTTGCAGACATAGAGCACCGGCTTGCTGGTGAGCAGGAAGAGCTCGCGGGCAAACTTGATGTCGTCAGGTGTCTCAAGCTGAACGGAACGTGCAGGTTTCCCCTTGTCGAGTGCCTCCTTGAACTTCAGCAGTACCTCAAGCTGTTGTTTTGCCACCTTGTCACCGCCGGTCTGCGCCTGTTTCTGGGTCTTGGCGATGCGTGCCTCCACGGTCTCAAGGTCTTTGAGCTGCAGCTCGAAGTCGATGATCTCCTTGTCGCGCACGGGGTCTACGGTGCCGTCGACATGGGTTATGTTGTCGTCGTCGAAACAGCGCAACACATGCAGTATCGCGTCGGTCTCGCGTATGTTTGCCAGGAACTTGTTGCCCAGGCCTTCCCCTTTCGAGGCGCCTTTGACGAGTCCGGCGATGTCGACTATCTCGACCGTGGCGGGTACCACAGATTTCGGCGCGCACATCTCCACGAGTTTGTTCAGGCGGTCGTCGGGCACCGTGATCACGCCCACATTAGGCTCGATGGTGCAGAACGGGAAGTTCGCCGACTGGGCCTTGGCGTTTGACAGACAGTTGAAAAGCGTGGATTTGCCCACGTTGGGCAGTCCCACGATTCCGCATTGCAATGACATATATGATAATCTGATGGTTTACGGGTGAATCATTTCTTTGCGCGACGGGCGCGGCGTGCCTCTTTCTCGGCTTTTGACTTGGGAGCGCCCTTCTGGCATTTCTTGCGGGTGCGGGCGGTATCCTTCACGCGGGTGGCGTGGGCCATGTCGCGAGCGCCTTTCTTTACGGCGGTGTTTGCCAGCGCCTGAGCCACGGTGACCGTCTGGCCGAGGTCGTCTTCGCCCGCACGGCGGTTGCGCGGGTCGACCAGCAGGAAGTCGAGCTGCTTGCGCTCGAGGTTGGCGTTGGCCACGCGCACGCGCACCTTGTCGCCGAGACGGTAGACGTTGCCGCGGCGGCGTCCGCGAATCAAGTGGGCCTTCTCGTCGAAGTCATAGTAGTCGTCGGCCAGGTCGCGCATGGGCACAAGGCCCTCGCACTTGTTCTCGTCGAGCTCGACGTATAACCCCCATTCGGTGACACCCGAAATCATGCCGTCGTACTCCTCGCCGATGCGGTCGGCCATATATTCGACCTGCTTGTACTTGATTGATGAGCGCTCGGCATTGGCGGCGAGCTGTTCCATGTCTGACGAATGTTTGCACTCGTCTTCAAGCTTGTCGAGGGCCACCGAGCGGCCGCCGTGCATGTAGCGGTCGAGCAGGCGGTGCACCATCATGTCGGGGTAGCGGCGGATGGGCGACGTGAAGTGGGTGTAGTAGTCGAATCCCAGGCCGTAGTGGCCGATGTTTTCGGTTGTGTAGATGGCCTTCGCCATGGAGCGGATGGCCAGTACCGAGAGGTAGTTCTCCTCGCCTTTCCCCTTGATGTCCTGGAGCATGCGGTTTATCGAGCGGTTTATCTCGCGCGGGGTGCCCGATGTCTTCAGGTGGTAGCCGAAGGCGGCGGCGATACCGGCCAGGTCCTGCAGGCGTCCGGGGTCGGGCTGGTCATGCACACGGTACACGAACGCCTTGGCTTTCTTGCGGCCCGGCACACACCCAATGGCCTGTGCGACGGCGCGGTTGGCAAGGAGCATGAACTCCTCTATGAGTTTGTTGGCGTCCTGCGAGACCTTGAAATAGACCCCCACGGGGTGGCCGGTCTCGTCGATGTCGAAACGTACCTCCTCGCGGTCGAAGTCCACAGAGCCGTTCTCGAACCTCCTGGCCCTGAGCTTTTTTGCCAGACGGTCAAGGGTAAGAATCTCCTCGGCCATGTCACCTTTGCCGGTCTCGATGACCTCCTGTGCCTCCTCATATGCGAAACGGCGGTCTGATTTGATTACGGTGCGGGCTATGCGCGAGTTGATGATCTCGGCGTTGTCGTCGAGTTCGAATATGCATGAGAACGCCAGTTTCTCTTCGTTCGGGCGCAGAGAGCAGATGCCGTTGCAGAGATGTTCGGGGAGCATGGGCACCACGCGGTCAACGAGATAGACAGATGTGGCGCGCTTTTCGGCCTCCTTGTCGATTACCGAGCCGGGGGTGACGTAGTGGGTCACGTCGGCGATGTGCACGCCCACTTCCCAGTTGCCGTTGTCGAGGCGGCGGATTGAAAGGGCGTCGTCAAAGTCCTTGGCGTCCTTGGGGTCGATTGTGAAAGTGGTGACGCCGCGGAAGTCCTCTCGCCTGGCAATCTCCTCGGGTGTGATGCCGGCCTGGATCTTGTCGGCGGCCTTCTCCACGTTCTGGGGATATTTGTAGGGGAGGCCGAACTCGGCGAGTATGGCATGGATCTCGGCGTTGTTCTCGCCGGCTTTGCCGAGGATGTCGACGACCTCGCCGCGCGGGTTCTTGGCGTCGTCGGGCCATGAGGTGATCTTCACCACGGCCTTGTCGCCGCTTACGCCACCCTTGAGTTTGTTGCGGGGGATGAATATGTCGAATCCGAGGAATTTCGAGTCGGTCTTCAGGAAAGCCACGGTCTTGTCGACCTGCAGTGTGCCGATGAAGGTCTGCTCTTTCTGCTCTATGATCTGCGTCACCACAGCCTCGGCCTCGCGCCCGGCACGGGCGGCGGCGATGCTGACGCGCACGCGGTCGCCGTTTAGGGCGTGCATCGAGTTGCGCTCGGCCACGAAGATAGTCTCGGCGTCAAGGTCGGTGATCACCGAGTTCTTGCCGTTTGAGCGGCGCACGAATGTGCCTGTGGCCACGTTGGTGCGCTGGGGATTCTTGTATGCCCCGGGGCTTACCTCGATGATGTCGCCGTCAAATGCCATTTCGGCAAGCATCATCGCAACCTTTTTCTGTGAGGCCGCGCCGCTGACGCCGATGGCGTGTGACGCCTGTTTGTAGTTGAATGAATTGTTTTTCTGCTGCGCGATGTACTCCTGGAGCTTGTGCTTCAGTGCGGGAGCGGAAGATATTGATGATGTGGGTCTGGCCAATGTAGTGAAACGTTTTGTGGGCCGTCAGGCCCGGTTACCGGTGATGTTGAGACACATGCCGGGTGTGAGGTACGTGCCTGCAATATTATAACATCCGACGGCGGCCGAAAGTTATGGGGTGCTTTCGGCCGTCGTCGGGAATGTGCGGGGTCACGCGTCGATGTTGGCGTAGTTGGCGTTGGCCTCGATGAAGTCGCGGCGCGGGCCCACGTCCTCGCCCATGAGCATCGAGAAGATGCGGTCGGCCTCGGCGGCGTCTGAGATGTGTACCTGTTTGAGCAGACGGTGCTCGGGCGACATTGTGGTGTCGCGGAGTTCGGTGTCGCTCATCTCGCCCAGACCTTTGTAGCGCTGCACCTTGGTCTGCGGGCCGTATTTGTCGACGAACGCCTGGCGCTGCTGGTCGGTCCAGCAATACTCCTCGACCTTACCTTTCGAGCATTTGTAGAGCGGCGGGGTTGCCAGGTAGAGGTAGCCCTGCTCGATTACGGGGCGCATGCGGCGGAAGAAGAGTGTCATCAGCAGTGTGGCGATGTGCGAGCCGTCGACATCGGCATCGGTCATGATGATGACCTTGTGGTAGGCCAGGCGCGAGAGGTTGATCTCCTTGGGGTCGTTCTCGGTGCCGATGGTGACGCGCAGGGCGCGGAAGATGTTGGTGATCTGCTCTGAGTCGAACACCTTGTGGTCCATGGCCTTCTCGACGTTGAGCACCTTGCCTCGGAGCGGCAGGATGGCCTGGAAACGGCGGTCGCGGCCCGATTTGGCGGTACCGCCGGCCGAGTCACCCTCGACCAGGAAGATCTCGCATTCCTCGGCGGTGCGGCTTGAGCAGTCGGCGAGTTTGCCGGGGAGGCCGCCGCCGCACAGGGGCGACTTGCGCTGCACAGCCTGGCGTGCCTTGTAGGCTGCCTGGCGTGCCTGGGCGGCAAGCACCACTTTGTCGACAATGAGTTTTGCCTCCGTGGGATGCTCTTCGAGATAGTTGCGCAGAGCCTGGCTTACGGCAGTCTGCACGGCGCCGATGACCTCCGAGTTGCCGAGTTTGGTCTTGGTCTGACCCTCGAACTGCGGCTCCATCACTTTCACCGATACCACGGCGGTGAGGCCCTCGCGGAAGTCGTCGCTCGAAATCTCCACCTTGGCTTTCTCAAGGAATTTGCCGTCTTCGGCATATTTCTTAAGTGTCTGGGTGAGACCGCGCTTGAAACCGGTCAGGTGCGTGCCGCCCTCTATGGTATTGATGTTGTTTACGAACGAATATACATTCTCGTTGAACGAGGTGTTGTATGTCAGGGCCACCTCCACGGGAATCCCCTGGCTCTCGGTGTCGAGGTGGATCACGTCGGGGATGAGCGACTCCTTGTTCGAGTCGATGTACTGCACGAACTCCTCAAGGCCGTTCTTCGAGTAGAAGACCTCGCGGCGCGGGTTCCCATCTTCGTCGCGGTGACGCATGTCGGTGAGGGTGAGGGTGATGCCGGCGTTGAGATATGCCAGGTCGCGCAGGCGGTTTGCCAGGGTGTCGTAGTCGTAGACGCTTACGGTGAAGATCGAGTCGTCGGGGAGGAAGGTGATGGCGGTCCCGTGCTCGTCGCTCTCGCCCACGATCATCAGTTCGGTGGTGGGCTTGCCGCACGAGTATTCCTGACGGTAGACGTGGCCGTTGCGGCGCACCTCGGCGCGGAGGAATGTCGACAGGGCGTTCACACAGCTCACGCCCACGCCGTGCAGACCGCCCGATACCTTATACGAGCCTTTGTCGAACTTACCGCCGGCATGGAGCACCGTGAGCACGACCTCGAGGGCCGACTTGTGCTCTTTCTCGTGCATGTCGACGGGGATGCCGCGGCCGTTGTCGACCACGGTTATCGAATTGTCTTCGTTGATGGTGACCTCGATGTGCGTGCAGAAACCAGCGAGCGCCTCGTCTATCGAGTTGTCGACAACCTCATAGACCAGGTGGTGGAGGCCTTTTGCCGAGATGTCGCCGATGTACATTGCCGGGCGCTTGCGCACGGCCTCAAGGCCTTCAAGCACCTGGATGTTGCTGGCGGAGTATTCCGCCGCGTTGTTCTGCTGTTCGAGATCGATGTTGTTATCTGCCATAGTTGGTGTAGACGTTTGGAAATCAGCGCGTAATGAATCGGCGCCGTCATGTCGCGCCACCCTGTCGGGGCGGCCGCTAAAACTCTACAAAGGTACAAAAAATCCCCGGAATCAGCAAATTCCGGGGTGGTAATTTTGGCGTGTGGAGGCACGCATGGTATGGCAACGTGTCACGCAAGGCAACAGGGCGGAGCCATGCCTGTCAGTTGTCGAGGTAGAGCGCCCTGGCGGCGTCGATGACGGCCGACGGCACCACTGATGATAGCAGGTCGAAAAGCGCGTGGCGGTCGGTTCCCTCGGCCACCACCACCATGACGGTGTCGGCGCCCGGGATGGTGCCCAGTATCATGGGTGACTCGAGCATGTCAAGCTCGAAAGCGAGACCGCTGGCATAGCCGTTGCGCGTCTTGATCACTACGACGTTCTGCGACATTGCCACGGATACAACTGCCGAATGTGCAGGATGGCGGGTGAAGTGCGAGCGTCCGCGGTTCTGGCGCGTGGTGCCTCCCTGGCCGACGTAATAACGCATGATGCCGTTCTCGTCGGGCCTCTTCGATGCCTTCAGCAGTTTGAGGTCACGCGACAGGGTGGCCTGTGTGATGATGAAACCTCTTATGGCGAGCTGTTTTGACAATTCCTCCTGTGATCTGATTGATTGATGGGTAAGGATGTCGATGATCTCGGGCAAACGGGTTTTTCTGACTTTCATGTAAGCAGCCATAATTTTGAGTTGTGAGAGGTGTCGCAGTGTCTCGGTCGAGGCCACCCCTCGGGTGAATATTGAAAGATTGATGACGGTATGTCTATCGACTCTGCCTGTTGAGGCAGGGTTGATAATCGCGAAAGTAATAAAAATATTTTAATAAACCTAATATTCCTGAAAATATTTGTAATTTTTTTGTCGTATAGGTTTTCTCGCCTCAATCAAAGTGCTGGAAATGGCGAAAAAGCAGTGTATATGCGTATATGCTTCCCCGATGAATTATATGCGGTTCAGGTTTTCTCGGACAAGTCAGACAGGTCGGACAAGTCGGACAAGTCAGACAAGTCGGACGGGTCAGACCCAATCAGACCCAATCAGACTCTGCTCGGCTTTTCAATTCTCTTGACTCTCTAAACTCTCTAAACTCACCCTCACTCTGTCTGAAACAGCTCCCCGTAGATGAGGTCGGTGGCGCCGAGGTTGGCCTTGATGTAGGCTCCGGCGGCGGCTCCGGCACGGCGGCGGCAGTCGCTGTCGCGATAGAGATTGTCGGCGATGCTGACGAAGGCCTCGCGGCTGTCGACACAGAAACCGCCACCGGCCTCGATGATGGCTGCGGCCTCGTTGAATTTCTGGTGACGCGGCCCGAAGATGACGGGGATGCCGTAGACAGCGGCCTCGTTGATGTTGTGGATGCCGGCGCCGAATCCGCCGCCGATGTATGCCACGTCGGCGAAACGGTAGAGGCTCGACAGTTTGCCGAACGAGTCGACGATTATGCCGCGGGCGTCGGCGATGATGTCGGGTATGGAGCCGCCGTTCTTTTTCACGGCGCTGATCCATTCCGAAAGGAGCAGTATCTTGCCCGGGGCGAACCTGTTGCGCAGGGCCTCGAGGCGTGTCTCGTTGAATTCGTGCGGGGCGATGATGAAAGCCACCTCGGGGTGGTCGTTGAGCCACTGCACGTAGATGTCTTCGTCAGCCTCCCACGAACTGCCGAATATCATGCGCATGGGGGCGTCTTTGCCGAAACCGGGGAATCCGGGGATGTCGACGCGCGAGCGCATCACGTCGGTCACGCGGTCAAAACGGGTGTCGCCCGCCACGGTCACGCGGTCGATACCTATGCCGGCCAGTAGGCGACGCGAACGCTCGTCCTGCACATAGAGGCGTGTGAAGTTGCCAAGCATGCGGCGGAACATGGCGCCGCTGCGGCGGAAGAACCGCTGTCCGGGTCTGAAGATGGCCGAAATGATGTATGTGGGGATGCCGCGCCGGTGCAGTTCCTCAAGGTAGTTGCCCCAGAACTCATATTTAATGAATATGGCCATGGAGGGCTGTGCCAGGTCGAGGAAACGGCGCACCTTGGCCGGACGGTCGAAGGGGAGGTACACCACGGCGTCGACCCACGGAAAATTCTTGCGTACTTCGTAGCCCGAGGGTGAGAAGAAACTCAGCAGTATCGGCCGGTCGGGGTGCTCGCGCCTGAGGCGTTCGATCATGGGGCGCCCCTGCTCGAACTCGCCGAGCGACGAGGCGTGGAACCATATCGCCCCCGGTTTCCGTGCCAGCTTGCGGCGCAGAAGGGTGGGGGTGTGGTGCTGGCCCTGGATCATCTTGCGGGCTTTGGCACCGCGCAACGATGCGGTGCGCACTGCCAGTTCGTAGAGCGCTATGCCGAGATTATAAAGTGGATTCACTGTCGCAGTGGGTGTTTCGTGGCTGTCAGGTCTTGTGTGATGGGGTGAGGGGGCATGCGCCCGGGCGTCATGCCTGGGCGGGAACCTCGATGTTATCGATGGCGCGGCGTATTCGGCGTACCGTTTCGTCGCGGCCGATAAGCTCGGTTATCTCGAACATGTGCGGCCCCTTGCACTGGCCCACAACGGCCAGACGGAATGCGTTCATCACATTGCCCAGATGGTAGCCTTTTTCGGCGATCCACCCGAGAATTACCGGCTCGGCTGCTGTGGCGCTGAAGTCGGGGAGTGCCTCAAGCTGGCCGATAAGCTCGCCCATCTGTGCAGGGGTTTCCGGTTTCCAGCGTTTGCGCACATCTTTCTCCTCGTAGCTTTCGGGAGCCTTGAAGAAGAAACGGGCCTGGTCCCACAGGTCTGAGAGCAGGGTGGCACGGCTTTTGAGCATGTCGAGGGCGCGTGCCTTGTACTGCTCGGTGAAAGCGGCCGGGTCAACGCCGTCGGCTTTCATGTGCGGTTCGAGCAGACCGGCCAGGGTGGCGCCGTCGGCGGCCATGAGGTATTCGTGGTTGAACCATTTCCCTTTTTCAAAGGCGAACTTGGCACCGGCTTTCGAGCAGTGGTCGAAACCGAACTTCTCGATCAGCGTGTCGACCGACATTATCTCGGTGTCGTCGCCGGGGTTCCATCCCAGCAGGGCCAGGAAGTTGATTACCGCCTGGGGTAGATAGCCCTGTTCGCGGTAGCCGGCCGAGATGGCGCCCGAAATGGGGTCGTGCCACTCCAGCGGGAATACCGGGAACCCGAGGCGGTCGCCGTCGCGTTTCGAGAGTTTTCCCTTGCCGTCGGGCTTGAGCAGTAGCGGCAGGTGCACGAAACGGGGCATGGTGTCGGCCCAGCCGAATGCCTCGTAGAGCAGAACGTGCAGGGGTGCCGAGGGGAGCCATTCCTCGCCGCGGATCACATGGGTTATCTTCATCAGATGGTCGTCGACGATGTTGGCCAGGTGATAAGTGGGCAGGTCGTCGGCCGACTTGTAGAGTACCTTGTCATCGAGAATCGACGAGTTGATGGTGACCTCGCCGCGGATAAGGTCGTTCACCTTAACGTCGCGGCCCGGTTCGATCTTGAAACGCACCACGTAGGGGTGGCCGCCGTCGATGAGCGCCTTCGTCTCGTCGGCTGAAAGGGTGAGCGAGTTGCGCATCGACAGGCGTGTCGAGGCGTCATACTGGAAGTTTTTGTGCTCGTTGCGCGCGGCCTCAAGTTCGGCGGGGGTGTCGAAGGCTATGTAGGCACGTCCGGCGTCGAGCAGCATCTTCACATGCTCGCGGTATATGTCGCGGCGCTCGCTCTGTTTGTAAGGACCGTAAGGGCCGCCTTCGCGCACGCCCTCGTCAATGCCAATGCCGAGCCATGCAAGTGCCTCGTTGATGTAATCTTCGGCACCGGGCACAAAACGCTGTGAGTCTGTGTCCTCGATGCGCAGAATCATCTTGCCGCCGTTCTGGCGCGCGAAGAGGTAGTTGTAGAGTGCTGTGCGCACTCCGCCGATATGCAGAGGCCCTGTGGGTGACGGGGCGAAACGAACCCTTACGTTGTTTTCCATCGGATGGTGTGATAATTTTGCCGCAAAATTACAAAAAATCCCC
>CALJBF010000294.1 GCA_938027385.1 uncultured Porphyromonadaceae bacterium
ACGCCCACATCTGTTAAGTTAATAGCATTGGGTCGCTACATGTAGCGACCGCCACCGAGCAAATTCAGCAAATCTCTGAGCTTCAATCGGTAAGCGGTCGCTACATGTAGCGACCCTACAATGCAATGCCGTCAGGCAGGGATTTAGTGGAGCAGGCGGCCGGTGGCGGTGACGCCGAGGGCCGAAGTGTAGCGCACGATGTACATGCCGCGGGCCCAAGACGAAACGTTTATGACAGCCTCGGCATCGACGGGCATTGACATGACGCGTGTGCCGGCGAGGTCATAGACGGTGACGGTGCCTGTGCCCTCGACGGTGATGCGCACCCAGTCTGAGGCCGGGTTGGGTGCGATGCCGAGAGTGGCGTTGCCGTATGTGACGACACCGATGCCGGTGGGGTCGCCCGAGCCTGAGTCGCAGTTGTTGCCTACGGTGTATTCGATGTCGCGGGTCACGGCCAGTCCGCCGGCGAAGGCTATCTTGACACGGAACTTGATGACGTCACCCTTGCTGTAGCCGGTCAGGTCGGTGTAATATGAGCCGTTGGCGCCGGCTGTCATCCGGGTTTCGGCGAATCCGTTCGTGACATTGTGCAGCCAGGGGCCGTCAAGAGCGTTATATGATCCTGCGAACGAGGCTGTGACCCGCACGGCGCCGTTGTCGAGTGTCTGGCATGCCACGGTGTAGTCACCGTTGAAGGCTCCCTCGAAAGCCTCGGTACCGGAGGTTACGCAGTCGCCCTGGAAAGGCACGTCGGGGTTCTCGGGACCCGGATCAACCGTGCCGTCGTTGGCGTTGTGGAAGTAGACGTTAGCCACATAGCCGGTAGAGTTGCCCCCCTTGTCGAATTTGATCTGGAAGATTTTGCCCATCGGGGTGGCATAGGTGGCGTCCTGTGCCGAAACGGCAGCTGTGTATTCGTTCGAGAAGTGCGTCAGGGGAACGTCGTAGCTGTTCCACTCATTCTGGCGCGGTGTGGCGGTGTAGTGGGTCTCGGCCTCGACGGCACCTGATTTGCGGTCACGGGCTATCGGGGTGAACGAAAGTGCGCTGCCGTCGGGGGTCCAGTAATCTACGTGCATGTGAGTGTAGCCTGAGAGGTCTATGTCGCTGTCAAGCTCTATGCCCATATAGTTGAATTTCGAGAACTTGTAGACCTTCTTGCCGTCGATTGAGATGGTCTCTGCCTGGGTACTCTGTCCCCAGCTGCCGAAATGCGACGTCACGGCATCGGGGTAGGCGTGGCTGTATACCGACACTACCTTGTCTTTGTCGTGCACGGGATCAGGCACGGTCGTCGGTGCGCCGGCCGAGGGATCGGGGTCTACCGTCTTGTCGGTGACGGTGACAGTGACGGTTCCGGAAGTGGCGGTGCGGCCGTCAGAGAGGGTCATCACCGCCTTTACGGCGTATGTGCCGGCTGCTGCGGCGTTCCAGGTGCAGGTGAACGGCGCGGTCTCACGGGTGCCGACAACGGCATCACTGACCAGGAATTCGACTTTGCTGACTGTGACATCGGCAGGCACGGTGGTGCCTGCGACGAGGGTGACATCTGTGCCGGTGGTTACGCCTGTGGAGCTTGCCGAAAGGGTCACGCGCGGCTCGACGGGTGTGGGATCGGGGTCGACTGTCTGGCCGTCGCAGTTGTTGCCCACAACGTAAGCGCAGTCGTCGGCGGTGGCGGTGTTGCCGTCATATCTGAGTTCGATGCGGAATTTGATGACAGTGGAGAGTGCCTCGTTGAAGGTGCATGTCCAGACGCCGTCTGAGTTGCGGGTCATCGGTGTGGTCTGCCCCGATTCCTTGTTGACGAACATGACCGTGGGGTTGCTGTATTTGCCCGATGTCTCCTCGAATTTCGCGGTGACGGTGACGGCAGTGCCCTCGGTCGAGCAGTGGATGTAGAATCCCCCTTTGAAATGGTTGCCGGCCTCGTGTGTGGGTTCCCAGTTGGTGTAATTGAAGTCACATTTGGGGTAGAGGTTGGCTGGATTGTCTGATGCCGGGGTGTCGGGTATCACTTTTCTGTCTGAGGCGCCGGCAGTGGCTACAGCCATTGAGTGTGCGGGCACCTCAAGCACGTATCCGTCAGAGAAACGCACGGTCAGCGGCTGAACGGAATAATTCTGTGCCGAGTAGGTGCGCACGCCATTTTTCTGATAGACCATGGCGAGGGGGGAGTCGGCAGTGACGGTGCGGTCAGGCACGCCGATGGCGTTCAGGGCATGCACATTCTGGTAGGTCTGTGCCTGTGCCACACCGAACTTCTCGCCCAGGTGCTGACTGTTGTTGTAGAGGGTAAGAGCCTCCTGCGGGTCGATCATCGCAGCGAACTGAAGGTATGGGTCATGCCAGGTGTTGGCGTCGTCGGTGTTTTTGAGCAGGGGTGTCTTCTCTTTGATGGCCTGCCAGAATTTTTTCGCGAACGCGGTGTTGTTGACCAGGTAGGCCGAGCCGGCGTGCACGGGATAGACCTGTATGCCGTATGAGCCCTGGATGGGCGCGCCCCAGAAGTTGTTGCAGTCAAAGCTGTTGGCGAAGACGCGCGAGGCGATGACATTGCTCCATCCGGCGTCGAAACGGCTGAAGATGCGGTTGTTGACGTCGAACCAGTATTCCTCGACGGCGGACTGCTCTATGGCATAGAGGGCGATGCCGAGGTCGCGGATCTTTTTGTTGCCGGTGACCGACCCCCAGTTTATCAGCGCCGTGTTGAAGTTCATTGACTCGGAGGTCGATTCCTGGTCGATGCCGGGGCCCATCGGCTCGGTGCCGACCATGCCGTTGGCCCAGGCGTGGCCGCCGAATACACTGAAGTTGCGCAGGTAGGGGAACATGGTGTCGTCACGGTCGGGCGATGCGGCGTCGCGCACAAGCAGGTTGATCATGTCGCCGTAACGTTGTGCCCAGCCGGGCTGATACTGCTCGATGAAGGCCGCGGCGGCTATGAAATAGCCCCAGTGGAAGTGGTGGTCGTTGATGTTCGAGTCCTGGCCGTGTCCGGCGGGGTAGCCCAGCATCGCCTGCCAGGGCTTGTGGTAATAGAACATGAAAGCCACATCTCCCTGGTTATATGTGAGCCAGCGCTCCACCCGATCTTTCGTCAGGGCGAAAGCGCGGTCGAAACCGTGGGTGTAACCGCTCTGGGCGGCCACACGCGCCGCCTGCATGAGGCGGTTCAGCAGCTGGCCGTCGTTGTAAGAGTCGGTCCAGTCACTGAGTCCGGAATTCTCGACAACTTCGTCGACCAGGCGGTTAAGCTCGGCCTGCGAATAGCCGGTGGCGGAATTCTGCATGGCAGGTACCACAGGGAGCACACCGTTGAACCGCAGCGATGTGGTGAAAGACTCGTCGGCAACCATCTTCAGCTCGCCGCGCACGGTGCTGTAGCTCACGCCGAGCATCTGAGGCTGTGTCTTGAGGTTGCCCCAGTGGTGAGGCAGCATGCCCATGACGGGACGTGTCTCGGTGCCCTCTTTTACGTCGGTGACGAAACGGTAGGTGGCCGTGACCTCGCCGGTCGACTCGTTGTAGGCGTACTCGGCGCGTGTCTCTTTCGGAAATACGAATGCGTGGGGCTTGAATTTGTCGGCCACGGATGTGCCCTGCATCATTACGGCCGACCAGTAGTTCTTGCCGTTGAGGGTGGAGGTGGCGGTGGTGCCGCTGACGTTCCAGACTGACCCCTCAGGGGCGAAGACAGCATACGAGGTGTTATTGAACCCACCGCTGACTGTGAGCACGTTGCCTGAGGCCGACATTGTGCTCGTGGCAGTGATTTTTACCGGAGCATCAGATGCCTTGGTGAAATACACCATCGGCGAGCCGTGCAGTACTGTAGCCTCCATGTTGTTCCATGCAAAGGTGACCGACCAGTCTGAATGGTTGCTCACAGTGGTGCGCTCGGAGGCCGTGCCGTCAACGCCGATGAGTATCGGAGTGTCGGCCGCCAGGCCGCCGCCGATCATCGGATTGATGAGCACGATGCCGTTGTTTTCGGTTCGTACGCCCATCGGGTAGTTGAACATGGCCTTTCCGTGGTTGTTCTGCAGCTCGTTGCACCACCATTCGTTGGTGGGTGCCGGTTTTGTGGCGGCGATGCCGCTGAGCTGGGGTGTGCCCGGAGGTGTGGCGTTGCGGCCCTCTTTGTCAGTGCCGGGAAACGCGTCTGAGTAAGATGCCGAGCCGACCTGCACTACGCCGGCCGACATGGTGACGGCTGCCGCCGCAGTCGCCAGAGCCAATAAGCTTTTGTAAAACATAGGTAATTAAGTAAATAATCGCCTGTCAGAAACATCGGATGGTTCCGCCAGACATGAATATATGCCAAAAGGAGAGAAGATAATGTCGTAAAAATTTAAGGTAAAGTCACTCGGAACCCACGGAATAGAACCGCTTGTCCGTATCGGGGGCAAATTTACAATGAAAAATTGATATTACACAGATGATGACATGATTTTTTTTGTCAAAACGATGCAACAGATGTGTTGAGGTCTTTTCTCTCGGGCCATCATGCAAATTATTATGGGGTAAAGGGGTGATAATTGCCATAATAATGGGAATTTATTATTACATTTGCACATTATAACAAATCAATCATTATGCAACCAACCAAGAAAGTAGCGCTTAACGACAAAGCGTGGGCCCGGTGGACAGCTCTGGGCCTGCTGGCGTTCGCCATGTTCTGTTCATATATCTTTATGGACATTCTGTCGCCTATCAAAGACCTTCTGCAGTCAACCCGCGGCTGGGACTCCACGGCATTCGGCACCATGCAGGGATCTGAGACGTTTCTTAACGTCTTCATTTTCTTCCTGATTTTCGCGGGCATTATCCTTGATAAGATGGGCGTAAGGTTCACGGCTCTGCTTTCGGGTGCCGTGATGCTTGTGGGCGCCACCATAAACTGGTATGCGTTGACCGATACTTTCCTGGGCAGCGGACTCGACCGCTGGTTTACCACACACCTTAATTATATACCGGTGTTCGACGAGCTCGGCATCTCTCCTTTCTACGAGGGGATGCCTGCGTCGGCCAAGTTCTCGGCCGTGGGTTTCATGATCTTCGGCTGTGGCGTGGAGATGGCCGGCATCACAGTGAGCCGCGGTATCGTGAAATGGTTCAAAGGGCGCGAGATGGCGCTTGCCATGGGTTCTGAGATGGCTCTGGCGCGTCTGGGCGTGGCCACCTGTATGATATTCTCGCCGATGTTCGCCAATCTGGGCGGCGTGGTCAGCGTGAGCCGTGCCGTGGCATTCGGCGTGGTTCTGCTGATGATAGCGCTGATAATGTTTGTGGTTTACTTCTTCATGGACAAGAAGCTCGACGAGTCGGGCGATGTCGAGGAGGAGAAAGACGAGCCTTTCCAGCTCAGGGACCTCGGCAAGATCATGTCGTCGGGCGGTTTCTGGCTGGTGGCCCTGCTTTGCGTGCTGTACTATTCGGCAATCTTC
>CALJBF010000295.1 GCA_938027385.1 uncultured Porphyromonadaceae bacterium
GGTGGTACGACGACGCCAAATGGGAGCGCATACAGTACCACAAGTTCAACCCCCAGATGGACTACATCCAGCCCGAATGGGAGGGTCTCTTCAAGGGAATCATGTTCGCCAACTACGTCATCGAGGATCTCGCGAAACTCGACGGCACCAAGCTCGGGTTCACCGAGGCCGAGTTCGAGTCGATGAAGATGCAGTGCCGCGCCATTCGCGCCTACTGCTACCTGCGCGCTTTCGACATGTTCCGCAACCTCCCCGTCTACCCCTCGACCGACCCTGCGTCGTCCGACGGCCGCCAGTGGGCCCCCGCCGACATGTTCAAGATGATCGAGACCGAACTGCTCGACGCCCTCGCCGGCATCGAGACCAAGAGCGGCTCGGGCGGCAACCAGGGCCTGCAGGGGCAGTTCAACAAGGCCAGCGTGGCCGCCATGCTCGTGCGCCTCTATCTTAACGCCGAGGTCTACATCGGCGAGGACCATTACGCCGACGCCGCCACATACTGCCAGAAGATACTCGATGGCGAGTACGGCATGTACAAGGTTGCCGACCGCTGGGACGAGGCTTTCGACTGGAACAACGAGACCTCTGACGAGGTGATATTCGGGTTCTCCTCGGCCGCCGCCTATCACCAGTCGGCATGGGTCTACAAGGGCGACACCTACTGGTGGAGCGTGCCCCAGCAGATGGAATACTACGTCAACGACTCCAAGAGCGACGGCGGCGACCACAACTGCAAGTACGCCTGCACACCCAGCTACGGCCCCGACGGCAAACTGCTCCACTACACGCTGGGCCAGACCGTCGAGAAATTCCGCAAATACCCCTCTGACGTGCGTCTCAAGCTGTACCGCAACCTCGGCAACAGCACCCGCGAGGGTATGTTCGTATTCGGTTCGCTCGATGTGGTCAAGGATGGCAAGAAAGGGAAAATGACCGACCCCTCGGGCTCATACGAACTCTATATCCGCGACGCCGTGGGCCAGTTCCAGGGCCTGCGCCCCAACCGCTGGCTCAAGACCTCGAAGTCGACCCTGCGCGACGGCGACCACCAGAGCGGCTACCACTTCGTGAAATACCCCCTCTATCCCGACGACGAGGCCGGCCACATGGAGTCTGACTTCTGCGAGATCCGCCTCCCCGAGATCATCTACTCGCTGGCCGAGTGCAAGTTCCGCGCCGGCGACGTCAAGGCTGCCGGCTCGCTGCTCAACAGCGTGCGCAAGCGCAACTACCCCTCTGAAGACTGGAACGACGTGCTCTACGAGCCCGACGGCAAGGTCAAGCTCACCGAACAGGAGCTCCTCGACGAATGGGGCCGCGAGTTCTTCGCCGAAGGACGCCGCCGCATCGATCTGATCCGTTTCGGCAAATTCAACACCGGCGCCTGGTGGGACAAGGAACCCGACGCCGACGACCATACAAAGATCTTCCCGATTCCCCGCACGGCTCTCGAGACAAACCACAACCTCGTGCAGAACCCCGGATATTAATCCAACTTTACACTCAAGAAAATGAAACCTCTGTATAAAGCTCTTTGCAAGTTCGTTCCGGCGCTGGCGCTGACCGCCGTGCTCGGCTCGTGCGACGCCGAGAAAGACCTCGTAGTGGTCGAGCCCTCGACAAGCAACGTCCCCTACGACGAGATGTATATGGTAGGCTACGGCCTCACCCCCTATATCGACGGCGACCCATTCGTGTCGAACACCGCATATCAGATGGAGCACACCGACGACCCCAACGTCTTCACCGCCACCATCGAGATGTACCATTATACCGACAACAAGCAGTTCAAGTTCGTCACCGCCCAGGACGACTGGAACAAGGTCAAGTATATCGTGCCCGAGTCGGGCGTGGTCGACGGCACCTCGTATGCCTACGTCGAGATCGGCGCCGACAAGGTGAACCAGGGCGCCGTATGCTCTGAGAGCGCCGGCAACCTGCGCGACCACTTCTGGGGCATCCGCGAGGGTGAGGACGGTGTCTACAAGGTCACCCTCAACGCCCTTGACCGCACCGTTGTGGTCGAGCTCATCGAGGCCAAGGAACAGCCCTTCGCTCCCGAGGAACTCTACATCGTCGGCGACGGCACACCCGCCGGCTGGAACATTTCCAAGCCCACCGAGATGGAGATGACCTCGCCCCAGGTGTTCGAATACACCGGCAACCTCTTCGTCGGCGAGATGAAATGCCCCATGCAGGTCAGCGACAAGTGGGAGGCTCCGTTCCTCATGCCCGCCGTGCACGGCACCAAGATCAACCGCCAGGGTGTGGCCGCTCCCGAAGTGGAGTATGTGCCCACCGGCAACCCCGACTCGAAATGGTATATCGAGGAGGAGGGCCAGTACCACCTGGTGATCGACTGCACCGGCGGCAAGAACGCCATCACCATATCGGCGCAGTATCTCGGCCCGTGTGTATACGGCCCCGAGCTCCATATCCAGGGTCTGGCCGGCGACTGTGACTTCTCGTCGAACACATGCCCCGAAATGGACTATGACGACGCCACCGGCATCTTCTCGTGGGAGACCGAACTCTACTACGACAACAAGAACGCCTCGCCGCAGAACCACAACAAGCAGTTCAAGTTCACCTCGAAGAACGGCGACTGGAACACCGTGGACTACTACATCCCCGCAGCCGCCACTGCCGACGGCTATATCGAAGTCATCGGCGAGGGCACCTATCCGATGAAGAAATGCACCTGGGCCGACGGCCAGACCGGCATCGACGCCTTCTGGGGCATCGCTCCGGGCTCCGACGCCGTATATGAGATCTCTGTCGACCTCGAGGCCATGACCGTGACACTGCGCCGCACCGGCGATGCCGAACCCCAGCCTGAACCCGCCTACGAGCTCTACATGCTCGGCGTGGCAGGCAACTCGGGCACCGACTCCAACAACCCCGGCGTGCAGCTCACCCTCATCGAGGGCACGCACACATTCTACTGGGAGGGCGAGCTCTACTACACCACCGAAGAGGGGACCCGTCAGTTCAACTTCATCCGCGCCAAGGGCGACTGGGACAAAGTGCCCTTCCTCGTTCCCGAGGGTGCCGACAGCGACCAGTACCGCGTGATGGTCAAGAACGGCGGCGTCTACAAGATGAAACAGATCCAGGGCCCCGGCAACCCCCTCAGCGCGTCGTGGGGCATCGAGGCTCCCGACAACGGCAAGTACCGTGTCGAGGTCGACATCGACGCCATGGAGGTCAAGACAACGAAACTCTAAAGACTAATACCAAAAAAATACTATTTATAAGATGAAAACATTCAAGACAATGATCTGCGCCACCCTGCTCGCCGCAGGGTCTATGAACGCGTCAGCCCTCACTCTGGCCGAACTCGACCATATCTACATCATCGGCAATGCCGCACCCTCCGACTGGGTGAACACCTGCGCCTATGAGCTCACGCACGAAGGTACCACCTTCGTCTATGAGGGGGGCCTCGTCCCCGGCGAGTTCAAGTTCCTCACCAAGCTCGGCGACTGGACTCCCGCCGTCATGCCCTTCGAAGGCGGTATGCAGGTGGGCACCGCCGGAGTGGCCTCGTGCGACATCTACGTCACCGAAACCGGCGACCCCGACAACAAATGGAACATCACCGACGCCGGCAACTACCGCCTGACCATCGACACCGCCGCCGAGACCCTCAAGGCCGAATACCTCGGCGAGATGCCGCAGTGCATCTACGCCCTCGGCTCGTCGACATCGCGCGGCGACTCAAACAGCGGTCTCTTCATGAGCCGTCAGGCCGACGGCAAGTACGTATGGCAGGGCATCATGACATACTCTGACGAAGACAAACTCATCAAGTTTACCCTTGAGCGCGGCGAGTGGAACGCCGTCACCTTCCTGGTGCCCGAGTCTGTTGACCACAACGACAATGTGAAACTCGTTGCCGACGGCGGCACATATCAGGCACAGCGTTCGGCCGAGACCGAACCGGGTGCCCTCAAAGACTGGTTCTGGGGCATAGAGCGCGGCAAAGACGGCATCTACCGTTTCACTGTCGATCCCGAGGCTCTCACCGTCGAGGTGAAACGCGTGTCGGGGCTCCCCGGCGAGTTCGAGCCCTCTGAGGTGACACATCTTTACATGAACGGCCTCGCCACCGGCAGCTTTGACTCAAACAACCCCGGCGCCGAGATGACATCGGTCGGCAACGGCGTCTTCGAATGGGTAGGCCAGCTCGACTATGACACAGAAGACGGCGACGCCAACCACGCCAACAAGCAGTTCAAGTTCCTCACCGGCATCGGTGACTGGAATGCAGTATGGTACCTCATCCCTGTACAGGCCCAGGCCGACGGCTACATCGAGGAGGCCGAGGTCGGCAAGACCTACGAGCTGCAGGCATGCTCGTGGATCGGTGGCCGCTCGGGCATCGACGCCTTCTTCGGCGTTACCCCCGGCACCAAGGGCGAGTTCAAGGTGACTGTCGATGTTCCCGCCATGCAGATGACTCTCAGCGACCCCAACGGCATCGACGCCGTGCGCGCCGAGTCTGACGAGGTTCTCGGCTACTATACCGTAGACGGCCGTCAGGTAAGCGCCGCTGACCTCGGCACAGGCATCTACATTGTCCGCACACTCTCGGGCGTGAGGAAAATCGCACGCAACTGATCTCTGACCATATCCCGGGGGCGCCGCGGCAATGCGCGCCACGGCGCCCCTGACTATATATTGTAATGATTAAAAAACTGATAACATCAGCACTCGTGGCCGCCGCGGCCATGCAGGTCTGGGCTCTCGACGACCCGGGACGCCTCTACATGCTCGGCGACGCTACCCCGGCCGGCTGGACAGCGTGGCACCCCTACGCGCTCGACTGGACCTCCCCGGGCGTATATGTCTATGAAGGCGGCCTCACCGCCGGCGAGCTCAAGTTCACCAACGAGGCCGGCAACTGGGGCACCGCGTTCGCTCCGGGCGCCGGTGTCACCATCGGCCGTAACGGCGTCTCCGACAGCCGTCTCAGCGCCGATGCCACCGACGACCGCAAATGGCGTGTCGAGACCGACGGTCGCTACCGCCTCACCGTCGACGTGCGCCGCGCCACCATCTCGGCCCAGTATCTCGGCGAGCTCCCCGAGGCCATATACATCCTCGGCGACGCTGTCGACGAATGGGACTCGACGAAAGGGCACCCCGTCTACCGCCGTCCCGACGGCAAGTATGTCTACCAGACCTGGATGTTCCATGAAGGGGGCTCCGGCAAGGCGTTCAAGTTCACCCACAGCCGTCAGGGCTGGGAAGAGGCCGAATTCTATGTGCCCGCCGAGGCCGGTGCCGACGGCGACATAAAGTACATCGGCCCGGGCGAATACTCCATGAAGTCGGGCTGGCACCCGAGCGACGACCACAATGTCATCGACGCCTTCTGGGGCGTGGAGCACGACAACGTGATGCGTGTCATCGTGGACCTCGACGGCCCTGCCGGCCCATGGTTCAAGGCCGAGAAGGTCTACCGCTCTTATGGTGTCGACGGCTCGACCGACCGCGTGGCCGCTCCGCTTTACTGGATGGCCTACGAGCAGTGTTTCACCACCGACCAGCCCCTCGACGAATGGCGTTTCGACGCCAACGTCAAGTGGATGGCCGAGAATTTCCGTGATGCCGGCTACGAGATGATCTGTACCGACGGCTGGATCGAGGGCGCGCAGACCGTGACCGCGAACGGCTACGTCAACAAGTACAACATGGGCTGGAACAAGACCCTCGCCGACCAGGTGCGCTTTTGCGAGGAGAACGGTTTTCTCGCCGGATTTTACTATGACCCGCTGTGGATGCCGCGTTCGGCCTACGACGCCGACTGCCGCGTGAAGGGGCGTGACGACAAGCGCGCCCGCGACATCAAGGGCGACACCAACTTCAACGATTTCATCTACTGGGTCGACACCGACAAAGATGGCGCCGAGCAGTGGGTCAAGGGGTTCGTTCGTCACATCATTAACAGCGGTTTCAAGTTCCTGCGCATCGACTTCCTCAACTGGTATGAGAACGCCTACGGCACCGACAGGTACCAGAAGGCTCTGAAATGGATCAGGGAGGAGGCCCGTGACGAAATCTGGGTGAGCCTCGTGATGCCCAACTGCTACGACCATGCCTGGGCCGAACAGCGCTACGGCCACATGTTCCGCATCTCGGAAGATGTGTTCGGCGGCGGATTCGACTTCGCCAGCGGCCGTCGCCGCGGCCAGTGGCAGAACGGCTGGGCCAACTGGGGCAACATCTTTGACGGTTTCGTGGATTTCAGCGACATAGCCCGCGACAAGGTGGTCATGGACGGCGATTTCGTGCGCCTGAACACCTGCGCCACCGACGACGAGCGCCGTTTCTGGCTCTCTCTGCTTGTGATGGCCGGGTCGCCGGTATCCATCGCAGACCAGTTCGACAGCCCGAACATCGACTCTTTCAAGGACCTCTACTGCAATCAGCGGCTCCTGTCGCTGGCAAAAGAGGGGTTTTACGCACGTCCGTTGAGCCGCGAGGTCGACAAGACGACCGAAACCATCGACTGGACATCAGTGTGGATGGGGCAGGCCGCCGACGGCGACTGGGTGGTTGCCTTCTTCAACCGCGAGGACACACGCCGGCAGTATTTCTTTGACCTGTGGCGCATCGGCGAGAACAAGTATGCCACCGGCATAACCGACCTCTGGACCGGCGAACAGTTAGCAGACTGCGAGGGGCAAATACGCGTCTGCCTTGAGCCTCACCAGTGCCGCGTGTTGCGTTTCAAGGCTTCTGACACCCACGGGCATCTGGCCGGACAGCTTGCCATGCTCGGCGTAGCCGGTGATGCCGGCACCGACTCGGGCAACGGTCTGCTGCTCGACTGCCGTCCCGACGGCAAATATGTCTGGGAGGGCCTGCTCATCAGCCACGGCAACATCTGGGACAACCGCCAGTTCAACTTTACCCTCGGCACCGGTGCCTGGGATCAGGTGGATTTCCTCGTCCCGGCCGACGGCAATGCCGACAGCTACCGCCTCCCCGTTCATGACGGCGGTGTCTACCGCATGAAGAAGATCAAGGGTGCCGGACAGCCGCTGAGCGCCTCGTGGAGCATCGATGCCGCCGACAACGGCCGCTACCGCATAGAGGTCGACCCCGACGCCATGACACTCACCGTCACCCGTCTGCCGATGGATGTCTACGCTCTCGGCGCAGTGCCCGACAGGTGGGACTCTTCTTATCCCGCTCCCATGACCGAATCGGCCGCCGATCCGCATGTGAAATTCATCACCGCACAAATCAGCGGCCCCCATGCCGAGGGGAAGGATGTCAAGTTCGTCATCGCCCCCGCAGGGTGGAAAGAAGCCTATTTCCTTATCCCTGAACAGCACGGCACGAAACTCGTCGTCGGCCAGGAGATGCCCGCGCTGCTGCGCTCGCGCCGTTTCACCCGCGGTTACAACAACGACGATGACGAGTCGGCCTCAGACGAGTACAAGGCGCTCGACCAGAAGGATTATTTCTGGAGCCTCCCCGACTATGCCGCCCGGGGCGACGTGCGGATTGAAGTAAACACCCTGCGAAACACCGTGAAACTGGTCGGCGTATCCACCGGCGTTGAGAATGTCGCCCGTGACGAAAATCCGCTTACAGCCTGGAGCCGCGACGGACATGTCACCCTTTCGGCCTCGCGTCCCCTGGGAGCAGTGGCGCTCCACACCATTTCGGGCGCGCTTGTGGCGCAGGCCTTTGCTGACGGATGCTCGTTCACTTTCCCGCAGCCTGTGGCTCCAGGCGTCTACCTGGTCTCGGCCACCTGTGGCTCGCTCAAAATTATTGTACGATAAATCTTTCACCTAAAAAAATAATCATCCATGAAAATAAACAGAATCATAACGGCGGCACTGATCGCGGCCACCGCCATTCCGGCGGTAACAGCCCGCGACAGCCGTTTCACCCGCCGAGGCGCAGGCCCGATGTACTGGATGGCATACGAGCAGTGCTTTGTCACCGACCAGGCCATATCAGAGGGCCGTTTCCAGCAGAACATAGACTGGGTAGCCGAGAACTTCAAGCCCTACGGCTACGACATGATCTGCACAGACGGCTGGATTGAAGGCGGCCAGACCATAAACCGCAACGGCTACATCACCAAATACAACTCGGGCTGGGAGCACGACCTGGCATACTGGGTGAAGTATTGCAATGACCGCGGTCTCGAGGCCGGCATATACTATGACCCGATGTGGCTCACACGCGCCGCTTACAACACCAACGCCCGTGTGGCCGGTCGTGACGACGTGCGCACGCAGGATATCGTGGGCTCGACGAATTTCAACGACTTCATCTACTGGGTCGACGCCGACAAGGATGGCGCCGAGGAGTGGATCAAGGGGTATGTGAACCACTTCAAGGAACTCGGTTTCACATTCCTGCGCGTCGATTTCGTGAACTGGTACGAGAACGCCTACGGTTCGGAACGCTACGCCAAGTGTCTGCGCTGGATCGCCGAGGCATGCGGCGACGACATGCTCTTCTCGCTGGTGATGCCCAACTGCTGGGACAACTCGGCAAACGAGGTGCCTTACGCCGACCTGATGCGAATCTCTGAGGATGTGTTCGGCGGCGGTTTCGATTTCGTGAGCGGACGCCGCCGCGGCCAGTACCAGGACGGCTGGGCGAACTGGGGCAACATCTCTGACGGCTTTGCCGCCTTCAGCGAGGTCTCGGGGCGCGGTCAGCTCATCATGGACGGCGACTTCATCCGTCTCAACACCTGCGAGACCAACGACGAGCGCCAGTATTGGGTGTCGCTCGTGTCGGTGACAGGCTCGGCGATCGCCATCGCCGACCAGTACGACACCGGCGCCGGTTACGAGGAGTTCTACCAGAACGAGGAGCTGATCGCCCTCAACAAGGCCGGTTTCGCCGCCAGGCCGCTGTCGACCAACGTCGCCTCTACATCGTCGTCGCGCTGGGTGGGCCAGATGCCCGACGGTTCGTGGGTTGTCGGCCTTTTCAACCGCGATGACGAGCCGGTGTCGATGAGCATCCGCCTCAAGCGCGAGCTCGGCCTTGAGGCCGCCGAAATCACCGACGTGCGCGACCTCTGGGCGCATGCGTCGCTCGGTGCCCAGAGCGGCAACTATTCGGCCGGCGTGCCGGCTCACGGCTGCCGCGTGTTCAAGGTCACCACTACCGCAAAACGCTACCAGGCCGAGGCTGCCGGCGTGCGCGGTGGTGCCACCATCGTTTACTAATCATCAATAAGCAACTGTCATGAAAAGAATCATGTTGAACATACTCCTCGCCGTGGCTGTGGCCGCGGGCATGTCGTCGTGCAAAGAGGACTGGACGGTGAAGAATGTGCCCCCCATCCCCGAGGTGGCGCAGGGTTTCGGCTACGTCTCGGGTTTTGAGAACGGCGGCTCTGTGATGTTTGCCGTCGAGGCTCCCGCCGCCGGCACCTATACCATCGAGGTTGTGGGCCGCGGCACCACCGAAGGCTCTGCCGGAACCGGCGAGATTTCGTGCGGCACATCGTCGGCTCCCCTCACATTCTCAAACCTCGGCTCGTGGGCCGGGCAGACTGTCTCGCTGCAGCTCCAGGCCGGTACCAACGACATCATCATCTCGGCCGGCCAGGGCAACGGCCTGTTCCATATCGACTATATCGAGCTGAAATGACTCTCAGACATATATTGATACCCGCCATCGCGGCGGCAGCGGTCTTCCAGGCCGGTGCCACCGCGGTCTGGCGTGTGGCGTCGCCTGACGGCAACATCGCCGTCGAGCTCTCGCAGGATGGCGACAAGGCGCTCTATTACCGTGTGGAGCGCGGAGGCGCCACCGTGCTTGACCGTTCGCGTCTCGGCCTGGAGTTGAAGGATCTGCCCGACATGGCCGCCGGGTTCAAGGTCGACCGCGTGTCGCGCGACAGCCATGCCGAGACCTGGCACCCCGTATGGGGCGAGGAGTCGAGCATCGACAATGTGTATAACGAACTGCGCCTCGACCTGTCGCAGCCGCGCATGGCCCCCGGCCGTAAGATGGCCGTGGTGTTCCGTGTGTTCGACGACGGCATCGGGTTCCGCTACGAGTTCCCCCGTCAGAAAGCGCTCGGCGACTTCACCGTGATGAACGAGCTCACCGAGTTCAACTTCACCCGCTGCCACCGCTCGTGGTCGCTGCCGGTCGAGGGGATACGTTTCTACGAAGGGCTCTTCCGCGAGCTGCCGCTCGACAGCATCGGGTGGGCCAGCACGCCGGTGACCATAAAGACCGCCGACGGCACCTGCATGGCGCTCCACGAGGCCGACCTTACCGACTATGCCGCCATGAATGTCAGGGCCACCCCGGGCTCCTCATGCCTGCGCGCCGAGCTCACCCCCTGGCAGTCGGGCGAAAAGGTGTTCGTCACCGACGTCCGCCATACCCCCTGGCGTACCCTGATCATCGCCGACGACGAGGCTGGCATGATGCTCTCGCGTATCATGCTCAACCTAAACGAGCCATGTCGCATAGCTGACACGTCGTGGATCAAGCCGCAGCGTTACATAGGCGTCTGGTGGTGCTACCACATGAAAGATGCCACCTGGCATGCCGGGCCTCAGCACGGCGCCACCACGGCCAACGTGAAACGATATATGGACTTTGCCGCCGCGCACAACTTCGGCGGCGTGCTCGTGGAGGGGTGGAACCCCGACTGGGAGAGCTGGGATTTCTGCTACACTCGACCCTACGATGATTTCAGCCTTGACACCCTGGCGCGCTACGGACGTGAGCGCGGCGTTCAGCTCATCGGCCACCATGAGACTGGCGGACGCATCGCCAATTACGAGCGCCAGATGGAGGAGGGGTTCCGCCTCTACCGCGACAACGGAATGAACTACGTCAAGACCGGTTATGTGGGCGACCTGCTCGACAACGGCGAGCGCCACAGCAGTCAGAGCGGCGTACGTCACTACCGCAAGGTCATCGAGACCGCGGCCCGCTACAATCTGGCCATTGACAACCATGAGCCGGTGATTCCGACCGGTCTTCAGCGCACCTGGCCCAACCTGATGACCCAGGAGGGTGTGCGCGGTCAGGAATGGAACGCCTGGCACCCCGAAGGGGGCAATCCACCCTCGCATACGGTCACGCTCCCGTTCACGCGCGGCCTCGCCGGCCCGATGGACTTCACCCCGGTGATTTTCAATTTCGAGAACAAGGTATTCCCGCAGACACGCCCCTGCACCACGCTGGCAAAACAGCTGGCGCTGTTCGTCATACTCTATTCGCCCTTGCAGATGGCGGCCGACATGATCGAGAATTACGAGGCCAATCCCGGGCCGCTGACGTTCGTCAGTGACTGCCCTACAGACTGGGACAAGACCGTCTATCCCGAGGCTGAGATAGGGCACCACATAACCGTGGCCCGCAAGGCCAAGGGGTGCGACACCTGGTTTGTGGGGAGCGCCACCGGCGACGAGGCGCGCACGGCACACATCGGGCTGTCGTTCCTTGACCCCGGTTGCCGTTACCGTGCTGTCATCTACCGTGACGGTGAGGGCGCCGACTGGAAAGACAACCCCTATCCCGTCACCATCGAGACCCGCGACGTCACCGCCGACACTGTGCTCGACATCCCTCAGGGTGCCAGCGGTGGCACCGCCATCAAGCTCCTGAAACTCAGCTGATAGACACTATTGCCCTCCAATAACACACCCACCACGCCGGGCAGCCCTTTTCGAGGGGCAGCCCGGCGTCTTTTTGTGCGCCTGCGCCACCCTTGTGTGGCCGGTCTGGTTATCGGCCCAGCTGGGCCGATAACCAGACAGAAACCCCCCTTTTACAGAAACACCACTTTTTGTGCATGGCCCCTGCAGCTGCCCATAGACAGTGCGGGCGGCGTGCCGTTGTGGCACGCCGCCCGCTGTAGGTGTGGCCCCGCAGGGCCTGTTGTGTGGGTTGGTATCAGTGTTTGAGGACGCGGCAGGCCTGGTTGCGGGCTTTCACGATATAGATGCCGTCGGGGAGACCGGCCACGTTGAGCGTGCCGGTGGTGCCATTGATGGTGCCGCGGTGTGCGAGCATGCCGTTCATGGCGTAGACGGTAACCTCACCGATGGTGTCGTTGGCACTCACGGCAAGTGTGCCCGAACCGGCGCCGAGCGTCACGGTCATGTTGAAGTCAGCGTCGGCGTTGACCTCGGCGATGGCGTTGGTGGTGTTGTCGCCGTCAATCTGCACGCGGTTCGAGAACGCCTCGAAAGGCTCGTTGCCGGTATTGGCGCGCTTGGTGGTGATTTTGTACTGATAGATACCGGGGTCGAGCGGCTTCTCATCCTTTATCTCGATGCCTTTGAACGACTCGCGCGGCTGGTTGGGGGTTCCCTCGGCCACGAACTCGGGGTTTCCCTTCGTGCCGTCGGGGTAGATGCGGATGCGCTCTATCTTGTAATAGGTGACGTCGCCGTAGGTTTGGGCATCCTCGTCGGCAGGGAAACCGTTTACCAGAGGAATCTCGTACGAGTAGTGGATATGGCTGTCGTCAGCCTTGCCGATATAGATATTGGGGCCGCCTTTCTCCTGATAGAAGAGCATGAATGAGGCGCCGTTGTCATTGTAGACGAAACCGTTGCGCAGGTGGTACCATATCTCCACGCGGTTGAAGAAACGGCGCTCGGTCTTGTCGAGATCCTTGATGCGGCCGTCGGCCGTCACATTCTCAGAGCCGGGGGTGCCGTAGCCGATGCCGAAGTCGGCCATGATCATGTCTTCGAAGAGCGTGAACACCGAGGGGTGTCCGGCCAGGTAGAATGCGGCGCATTTCTCGCCGTAGGCGCCGTGGCCGGCGTTGTCGCGGTACCAGCGGGTGGTGTGGTTCTCGGGACGCACGTCATATTCGTAGTTGGTGAGTGAGCCGCCCCAGCCGCTCCAGATCTTGAAGGTGCCCTGCATCCACATGTTCTCGACAACGAAACATACGCGGTCATCGGCGCCGACGCTGTATATGTCGTTGAGGTTGTTGGCCACGCCCTTCTTGTTGCGGCTTTCGCTGTCGCCGGTATTCGTGTAGGTGTACAGGGTCTCGGTGCGGCTGTCGCCGTTTACGTCGAACTGGCGCTGGCCGAACTGGTCATGATGGGTGACGTCGCTGTCGTAACGGAATGTCACGTTGTCGGATGTGAACTCGAAGTCGCCGTTCTTGAAAATCGTGGGGTGTGTCCTGAGCCAGTCGCGGGTGAAGCAGGTCTGGTAGATGTATTCTCCGTTGGCGTCGACATAAGGACGGCTGTACGAGTCATACTGTATCCACCCCTCGCTCCAGTTGTTGCCACTGTAGCCCCAGTCGTGGTTGAGCGGGGTAGTCGCCACTTTGTCGTCGTAAGTGATCTGGCTGTTGAATATATGGCTGCCGCAGAGCGAGAATGTGCGGATCTCGGCCACACGGGCGGCGTCGGTGGTCACACCCTCGAACGAGAGCGCGGCGGGGTTACCCGAGCCGTCGAGCTGCAGGCGTATGGTCTCTACGCGCGTGGGGTCAGACTGCAGATGGTCATAGTTGCCGTACCCCTCGGGGTCGAGCACGTTGATGGCGCGATGTGCCAGGGCGTCCCAGCCGCCGTGCTGTACATGGGGCGACGTCTGGTCGATCTCGTTGTAGCGTGTGCCGGTGAACTTGCCGTCGGCACACCCGTTGCGTCCTGCGGCGTCTATGCGTGCCAGCGGGTATGTGCGGGCGCCGTTGCGCGGGTCGAAGGTGGTGATGTCGTTGGTATCGGTGTATGTCCAGCCGGTGTATGTCTGGCGCGTGTAGTCACTGTAGTTGTCGACCATGCCCACCATAACGTAACCGTTGTAGAGCAGACGCGCGGGGATGGTGAGGGTGCCGTCGCCGGCCGGTGTGAACTCCCATTCGGGCTGCAGGCGCCATGCGCCCATGCGCTGGCCCACCAGGAAATAGTGCCGCTCGCCGTTGGCGAAGTCGGCCTCTTTCAGCGGCATGTTCGGTTCGAACGGGCCGTAGATCTCAAGCTTGACGATGTCGCCGTCACCCTCGGGCCATACATGGATGTTGTAGACGCCGCTTTTGGCCACATTCACTGTGTTTGACGAGTTGCCGCCGACCTCGGCGTGTATGTCGCCGGCATTGAGGAACACGCCGCGTTTCACGGCCTTTTCCGTGCCGTAGTCAAGATTGTCGTCAAAGGTGATGTCTGAGCCGCTCCCCTTTATGACAACGGGCTGACGGTAGAGGTGGAACTGATCGCCGTTCTCAACGGCGGCGGTGTACCATCCGGGATTGTGATGGCCGCCGATATTCTGCAGCTCGTGGTTGTCACCTGCTGTGCGGAAGATGATGTCGCCGTCGGCACGGTACCAGCGGATGTTGGGTGTCTTGTAGTAGCCGTTGTCGTTGACAAGGGTCGAGAGGTGGTCGGCATAGACATCGAGGGGTGCTGTGAGGTAAACATCCATTGTGCCGTCTTTCGAACCGCTGTTGCGCACGTAAACGTCGCGGAAACCACCCTTCGATACCGAAAGGTCGGCGCCGGTGTCAATCTGGCGCAGGAATGTAGAGCCTGCGCCCTCGCCGGCGAAACAGTTTGCGTTCCAGTCAGAGCTGCCGTAGAATTTCTTGTCGATGGCGACCTTGAAGATCTCATTAGCACGGAAGAACACATACTGCCGCATCATCTCGGTGTCGTTGGCAGGGTTGCAGTTGAGTTTCAGCGACATATCTTCCGTGTTCCAGTCCTTGCCGACGCCCGGACCCGCGAGAGTCACAGTCTCGGGCTTGCGGATGAAGTCGACCGTACGGTAGTTGGCCTCCACGGTGATGAAGTAGCGCCCCGGGTCGAGGTCTTTCTCTGCACGGGTATTCTGGTCGGGATAGCCCACAGACCACTTGCTGTCACCCGAAAGGGCCGTGATGAATTTCTGTTTGTTTTCCGGGTCACGGAAGATATAGTGGTAGTTGTCGTAATTCTCCTGTCCCGGATCGAGGTTGATCTTGAAGTCACCTTCGTCGAACTTGATGGTGCCGGTATATACAGACTGCTGCCCTTGTGAGTTTTTCAGATATGTCTCTTCGCCACCGTTTGTCTGCCAGACATGCCCGGCGATGGAACCGACGAGGCCGATAAAGCCCATACGTTCGATCTTGACACGGTTTATGGACTGGTCGAGCGTGATGAGATAGAACCCGGCCTCAGGAACCGACCATCCGTTCTCGTTGTTGCTCTGCCATGCCTCACATTGTTCCGACAATTGGCCGTTATCGAGTTTCTGTGCCCAAGAGGTGCCACCGTAGTAGTTGCCTGTCCAGCTCCGGGCGTCCTGGATGCGGAACGAACGGCCGTCGCCTTCTCCGGTGTTGTAGAGATAGGTGACGAGCGTGAACACGTCGTTGTTTTTCTGCATCTTGATGGCTTGGGAAGGATCCCAGCCTGCCGGGGTGCCCCCGCCGATGACGTACAGGTCATCCCAGGCCAGGGCAGGGAACGCTGCAGCTACAGCGGCCATCAGTGCGATGAATTTTGTGGTTTTCAGTTTCATTTTAGTATGACAAACATGAAAGTAATTGGTAAGTTCGGTAAAACGGGCCGTAGCTATGGCGCTTTGGCCGAAAGAATACAAGTCCATCAAAAGTTTTGCCCGATACCGGGCCGCCACCACGGCGGCCCTATACCGGGGCTGATACCTGATAATTTACCCTAAATTAACTTGGTCTGAACTTTGATGATTTGCATGGTTCATTTAAGGTGGAACGATGCAAAATTAGAGATTGGCCGCCACGGCGTCAAACGTTGAAATGTGAATTAAAACAATCAAGATGTCATATCACTATTACCCAATACGTTGGCACCCCGTGCAATCTCGAAAATAAAGATTGCACGGGGCGTCAATAAAGTTGCATGCACTGCGTGTCAGGCCTGTGCGGAGGGGGCGGGGCCGCTCTTGGGCGCGGCCTCTTGCGCGGGTGCGGTCTGCGAGGGAGCGGACTGCCCGGGAGCGGTGGCGCGGTAGGGGGAGGCGGCGTTGGGCAGCACGCGCTTTGGCGCCACGCGGGTCGAGGCCGGCGAGTCGGGGGCGTCGGGACTCTGGAAGAAGGGGTAGGGGATGCCGAACACATCGTCTATGTCGCCGCCCGGGCTGAGGTAACCGTCGACAATGGTGTCGCGGCCCGAGGGGTTCTCGAACGCATAGAGCTGGAAAGTGGCCAGCACCGTGGCCAGGTGCTCGAAGATGGTGTCCTGTATCGCCTCGTAGGGGAACCATTTCGACGTGGCCGTGAAACAGTAGATCTGGAACGGTATGCCGGTGGAGGTCTGCGCAAGCGAGGTCACGAAACAGTCGCTGTCATGCGCCACGAGCGGCGAGGCGTCGAGCCACAGTTTCATGTAGGCCCTGAGCATGCCTAAGTTGGTGTCGATGGTGCCGTTCACCAGTCCGTCGGGGTTGTCTACGTCGGCAACCTCGCCGGCGTCGCGCTGGGCTATCTTCTTGTCTATCCAGTCGGCAATCAGGGGAAGTTTCTCCTTTATGTCGGCTATCATGGCGGGTGTGGCGGGGAGTATGCTGTCGGCGTCGATCATGAACGACCGGCAGATGCGTCGGGTCATGCTCTGCTGCATCGAGCGGTAGTTGGTGAAACTCCCGCTGACAAGGCTGTAAGGTGGGAGCGTGGTGGTGGTCTTGTCCCAGTTCAGCACCTTCACCGAGGTCAGCGTAACCTCCTGCACGGTGCCGTTGGCGTCGGTGCCGTTGACCTTGATCCAGTCGCCTACATGTAGCGAGTCGTTTTCCGAGAGCTGTACTCCCGCCACCAGACCGAGAATGCTGTCCTTGAAAATCAGCATCAGCACCGCCGCAAAGGCGCCCAGTCCCGCCAGCAGCGAGCCCGGTGACTTGTCGAGCAGTATGGCCACAATGATTATCAGCGCGATTATCCACACTATACCCTTGGCAAGCTGTGCCAGACCTTTGAGCGGCAGCTTGCGTTTGTTCTCCTTGTGGTCGATATGAATCCACACGGCCACTATAAGCGCCGAGAACGCCACAGCCGTCACGAACACCAGATAAATAAGTGTAAGTTTGGTCAGCGTGCCCGAAAGGCTGTCGTGGTTCGACAGCGTGAACTGTATCAGTATCAGGAACACCAGGGGCGGAATCATGCGGCACACCTTGTGAAAGAACTTCACGCTTGTGAGCGTGTTGTAGACCTCGGTGCCCCACCGGCGCGCTATTATCCTGACAATGCGGAAAATCACCCACTGGGCAACCCACCCCACCACGAGCGCCACGCCGAGCACCACGGCGGCGTAGAGTATGGTCACCACCGTCTGGTTGTGTTCCAGCCCGAAGAAATCGGCCACATGGTACACAATCCCCATGATCCACTGTGCTATGGCATACGAGGCACCGGTGCTGTCGCCGATGAACCGCGTGACATCTATCGGGTGGTCAGGCGCAGTCGCCGTTGCCGCCTGTGCGGCGGGGGCTATAGCCGCAAGTATTGAAAACATTCCCATGACATACATAATTGAAACGTCTAAAGAGAATACAACCCCCGCCGTCAGTTTGTTCACGACCGATAGAGTTGGGACTGCATGGAAATATGTTGCCTATTATGCAGATTTTGTGGAAATATTCTGTAAAAATTGTAAATTATTTGTAATTTTACCGTCGAGATACACGCCTGTGATACCCGAGTATCCTGCCGGGCGGTCTACACGCACGATAATTCACCAATATTATACTTATCTATCAAATGAAAGGTCTAATCAAATTCATGACGGTGGCGGCTGCTGTGGCTGTCACCGCCGGTGCGTCGGCCGATGTAGCGCAACGGCTGGCCACACGCGCCGACAGCAGGGCCGCAGGCCGCGTGGCGACCGAACGCGCCGACATGCCGACACGCACCGACCTGCGTCCGGCAGCCATGCGCTCGTTCCAGCAGGTGCCCGTGGCCAACACACGCTCGCCCCGACGTGCCACGGCCGCCGAGGCAGGCGACGTGCCGGTGCTTTACGGCACGGTCACCCAGGCCGGTTACAACTCACCCACGCGCAACAACTGGGGCGTCTACG
>CALJBF010000296.1 GCA_938027385.1 uncultured Porphyromonadaceae bacterium
GGTGGTCGTAGTAGGTTACGGCACACAGAAAAAAAGCGAGGTCACAGGTTCGATTTCGTCTGTGAAGGCCGACGCCATCAAAGACTTTTCGGTAAACTCGGTTGCCGACGCCCTGGGCGGCATGACCGCCGGCGTGGCCGTGACAAAATCGACAGGCTCGCCAGGTGAGGCTCCCGACATCATTATCCGCGGTGCTGCGTCGGTAAACGGCATGGCTCCGCTTTATATCGTTGACGGCGTGAAACAGTCAACCGGCTTTGACTTCAACATGCGCGACATCGAGTCGATCGAGGTGCTCAAGGATGCCGGTTCATGCGCCATCTACGGTGCAGAGGCCGCCGGCGGCGTTATCCTCGTAACCACCAAGCGCGGTTCGGCAGGCAAACCCTCGCTCAACGTGACCGCCCGCTACGGTTTCCGCAAGATAGACAACAAGATCAAACTCATGAACCGCGACCAGTTCATAGCCGCCAAGGCACTGATGGGTGTCGACATCCTCGGTTCGGAAGGCGTGGAATCAGCAGCTGAACTTCCCGATGTGGACTGGATGGACGTAATGTACGACACCGGCCACGAGCAGGAGTACAATCTGGCTCTAACCGGTGGCAACGACAAGCTGCGCTACTTCGTGTCGGGCGGTTTCTATAACGAGAAAGGTACGTATATCGACTCGTCCGTCGACCGTTTCTCGCTCCGCACCAACGTCGATTACAACATATCCAAGGTGTTCCAGATGGGATCGTCGATTTACGGCTCGATCGTCAACAAGAACCCCACCAAGATCTATTCGATCTATACCAATGCCATCCCCTTCCGCACCGTGCCTACGATGGAGCCGGTCGACGAGGACGGCAACTTCTCGCAGACCCCGTTCTATCTCAACGGCCCCAACCTTTACGGCAACGAGCTGACCTACCATTACAAGGGGCGTGAGTATAATGTGAACGCACTGCTCTACCTGAACATCAACATCATGCCGTGGCTGACGTTCCGTGTAAACGGCGCCGCTAAAATCGGCTCGTTCAACTCACGGGTGTTCTCTGAGGAATTCAACTTCCGCGCCGTGCAGGAAAGTGCCTACTTCCAGTCCAAGGCCGGAACATCGCAGGACCTCACCTACAATGCCACACTTACTTTCGACCGCACTTTCAATGGGAAATGGGGCGTTAAAGCCATGATCGGTACCGAGGCCACCGCCGCCGAGTCATATTCCAACGAGATTCGTGCCATCGACTTCCCCGTCGATCAGGTATGGTCGGTCAACCTTTCGTCGAATACAGCCAAAGAGGCCAAGGATTATCCTTACAAAGGGCGTGCCCTGTCCTTCTTCGGCCGTGTGAACCTCAGCTACGACAACCGCTACTATCTGACCGCCAATATCCGCCGCGACGGTTCTGACCGTTTCGGCAAGAATCACCGCTGGGGCACCTTCCCCTCGGTGAACGTGATGTGGCGCCTGGGTCAGGAGAAATTCATCAAAGACAACTTCGAGTGGATTACCGATGCCAAAATCCGCGGTTCGTACGGTATCCTCGGTAACGACGGCATCGGGCAGTTCCTCTATACCCGTGCATACGTCGGCGACCAGATTCTCTACAACTACGGCGGTACCAACGAAGTTTCGGGCTGGGCCAACTATAAGGTGCCCAACCAGGACATCAAATGGGAAGAGGTGCATCAGGGTGACTTCGGTATCGACCTGAGTTTCCTCAACAACAAGCTCAACGTCACTTACGACTACTATAACCGTCAGACGCACGACATGCTCTACTGGAAAGTCGTGCCCTACGCATCCGGTATCAACTATTATCACGAGGGTGCCACCAACACCATGCCCATCAACATCGGCAAGGTGTCGAACATCGGTCATGAGATCACCATCAGCTGGCAGCAGCGTCTCGGTGACTTCCATTACAATGTGGGTTTCAACGCATCGTTCAACAAGAACGAGGTCAAGCAGATCGGCACGGAGGGG
>CALJBF010000297.1 GCA_938027385.1 uncultured Porphyromonadaceae bacterium
CGGCCTTCAGCGGCATCACCTCGATGGTAAGGTTGTTGAAGTAAGGGCGGCACACCTGCAGCGCGCGTTCGAGATAGTCCACACCGGCCACACGCGGATTCTCGCCTGTGACGATGAGCAGGTTCTCGAACGGCGCGAGGCGGCGTATAGCCCGGCACTCGTTCTCTATCTCCTCAGGCGTAAGCACCACGCGCGCCATCTTGTTGTGGCGGTTGAACCCGCAGTACACGCACGAGTTGGTGCATGAGTTGGTGATATAGAGCGGCACGTACATCGACATTGTCTTGCCGAACCTGCGGCGTGTGAGCTCGCGGCTGCGGTGCGCCATGGCCTCGATATACGGGGCCGCGGCAGGCGACACGAGTGCCATGAAGTCGTCGATGCCGGGACGGCGCGCCGCCAGGGCACGTTCCACATCGGCGGCTGTCTTCGACATTATCGCCGCCGTGGTCTCGTCCCAGTCGTATTTCTGAAGTTCGTCTGAGAACATGGTCAGTCAAGGAATGATGTTAACGGACTGCTGGCCTCGGCGTGGCGCGATACGGCACCCAGGCCGGCAAGCCAGGCGCGACGCCCGGCCTCAACGGCTCCGGCGAACGCGCGGGCCATTTCTGCCGGATTCCCGGCCACGGCAATAGCTGTGTTGACAAGCACGGCGTCGGCGCCGAGTTCCATCACCTCTGCGGCATGCGACGGCGCGCCCAGTCCGGCATCGACCACCACCGGCACACGGCTCTGCTCGACGATGATCTCTATCAGGTCGCGTGTGACCATCCCCTTGTTGGTGCCGATCGGCGCCGCAAGGGGCATTACGGTCGCGGCGCCGGCCTCCTCAAGAAGTTTGCAGAGCACCGGGTCGGCCTGTATGTACGGCAGAACTACGAACCCCATGCGGGCAAGTTCTTCGGTGGCCTTAAGTGTTTCTATCGGGTCGGGGAGCAGGTATTTCGGGTCGGGATGTATCTCAAGCTTGATGAAATCTGTCTCGAAAGCCTCGCGGGCAAGCTGTGCGGCCAGTACGGCCTCGGCGGCGTTGCGCACGCCCGAGGTGTTGGGGAGCAGATGTATGCCGGGGCGGCGCACATGCGCCAGCATGTCGTCGGCGGGGTCTGACATGTCAACTCGTTTCATGGCCAGTGTGACCATCTGCGTGCCTGATGCCTCGATGGCCTCGGCCATCTCGCGGTTTGAACGGAATTTGCCGGTGCCCACGAAGAGGCGCGAGGTGAACTCGCGGCCGGCAATTATGAGGTTATCCATGGTGGGTAATGGGGTTTATGTGATGGATGTGACTTATGTAACGAATGTAATTTATGTAACTTATGTGACGGATGTGGATTATGTGGCTCATGTTGTCTTTAGGGCAGAAAGCATGGCGCGGGTCTCGGCCGAGGGGTCGGGCGCGGTCAGCAGCGCCCCCGAGACGGCCACACCGGTAATGTCGGTCTGAATGAGGGGGGCGATGTCAGAGGTGCCGATGCCCCCGATGGCAACCACGGGGAGGTCGCTCACGCGGCGGAACGCAGCCATGATACGCCGGTAACCTTCGAGCCCCAGCATAGGGCTGAGTTTCTCTTTTGTGGTTGTGAACCGGTAAGGCCCCAGGCCGATGTAGTCGGCTCCGGCGGTCACTGCGGCCAGCATGTCATCGAGGGTGTTGGCCGTCGCGCCGATTATGCGGTCAGAGCCGAGAATGCGTCGTGCCTCGGTCACAGGCATGTCGTTTTTGCCGAGATGCACACCGTCGGCACCGATGACCTCCACCAGTTCCACATGATCGTCAATAATCAGCGTGGCGCCGTAGTCGCGGCAAAGTGCGGCAAGCTCGCGACCCGTAGCCTCGATCTCGGCGGGGGGAACGTCCTTCATCCTGAGCTGTATCCAGCGACACCCCCCGTCAAGAACCGCCCGGGCGCCTGACAGCTCGTCAAAAACGCCCCGACGGTGTGTTATAAACTGCAACATGACTTGTACTTATTGATCTGATTGAGATTTTCAATTATGTTACCGTGCCAGAGATAGCCCAGGAAAGCCGCGCCGCCGAATCCGACGCGCGCCAACTCGGGTAACCTGTCGGGAGTGACGCCTCCGAGAGCCACAATGCGGCTGTCGACCCGGCCTCGCAGAGTGTCGAGGTCGAACGCCGCGGCATAGCCCTGCTTTGAAATGCTGTCGTATATCGGACTGAGGAAACAATAGTCAGCCGGCTGACGTGTCTCGTCAAGCGTATGGCAGCTGCGGCTCACCGTTCCCGAAAAACCGTCGGGCACCACCGGATTACGGGCATTGAGATGCACCCCCGTACCGTAGAGAGCGGCAAGCTGATGGTGGTCATGCAGCGACAGGCGCGCACGCAACTCCACGGGCACCTGCACGACAAGCCTCTCCACCGCCCGGACATCGGCACCGGGCTTGCGTATATGCACACGGTCTATTATCCCCGAGGCGAGCATGGCGGTGACCAGCTCACCCTCGGCGGCAAAAAAACCGGGCAGTGTGACGGCGAGGCATCTCATTGTCAACCGCTGACTGTCAGCCACCGCAGACGGCTTTAATGACGGTAAGGGTGTCGCCCTCGGCAAGATGCGTCGAGGGCCATGCGGCACGTGGCACCACACGATTGTTGAGGGCCACGGCGACCCCTGCCGGACCTATGCCCCGCGATTCAAGAATTTCAGAAAGTGTCTGGGTTTCGCCGACCTCGGCAGGCTCTCTGTTGATGTATATCTTCATGATACGATACGGTGAAATATAACAGAGCGTGCCCTCGGTCAAGGCTATGAACAAAGTCCTTTCGGCGGTACTGACCGCATCAGGTTCATAGGGTATGATCTCAGCCCCGCGCCGGGGCACCCCTCTATTCGGTATGTCACCGCAAATATACGCAAAATCCCGTTTCCCCGGCCAACTTTCCCCGTATTTTTATCTAAGGGAACGCCCACGGTCAGGGAGCATCAGCGCAGGAAACGTTTGGCGCGGAAAAAGAGGCCGAACGAGAGCCCCACATTCCAGTTGCGTGCCGGATATGTGAGGTAATTCAGGTAACCGCTCACCGAGGCGAACGGCAGATTGTAGACCAGATTAAGTTCGCCTATGAAACCGGGGTTCCGGAACCAGCCGCCATAGACGGCTCCCACACCGTCAGCAGCGCGCTCGATGCGGCGGAAAGGCAGGAACAGATTGGCCGACAGACGCACCTGCGCGTTCTGTATGGGGTGCCATATCGGCGTGAGTCCCAAGGCCACGAAAGAGTTGGCGCGGAAAGCCTTGTTGAAAATCGCCGCAGTCGAGGCCGTCGGGCTGAAGTCAGGCGCGTTCACCAGCGACGCATAATAAGTATTGAGCAGCTTGCGCGTCGAGAAAAGCACGTCGCCGCTCGTGCCGAGAGTGAAATGGCGCCCCAGAGGCACATAATGCTCGAAAGTACCCTCGGCCTGCATCCAGTGCTGCCCCTTGTCATACTCTATCACCGGGGCATCATACTCTTTCTCGCAATAATTGTATTTACCCAGCACCTGCATGGCGGTTACATTGAAGAATGTGCCCGACGAGGCGAAATTGCGGTTGTTCAGCGTATTATACTAGAACACCGCAGACGCCTGCCCGAGCGACATCCATGTGCGCACGTTTCCCGACGCGCGGAAATCGCCGGCATCGCTGGCATAGAACTTGTCTTCCTGGCGGCCGCCCCCGGCACTGACGCGAATCAGCCCCTTGCGCCCTACGGCCCATCCGAAGTTAAGTCGCCCGAAACCGTCGTGATGGGTTATGAACGTAGGCGACGAGTCATCGTAAAACAGTTTGTCGCTCTCGTAATATTTCTGTCGCGAGATTACCGCCTCCACGCCGAATGCCATGGGGCGTTTCTTATTCAGAAAGATTCGGCCCTCAAGCTGCCCTGCCATATAGCTCTGCCCTATCCAACCCATCAGACGTGCCTCGGTAGAGCGGAACGACATTGACGAGTAATCGGCCGACAGGAAGATGAACGAGTTACTCGACGATGTGAGGTATCCGCCGGCACCTATGCCGAAATTGTTCTTGTAGGTAGCGTCGAGATCAAGGGTAAACAGACCGTCGGTGGCGTCGTAATGTGCCACAGGCATGAGGTTACTCAGTCGCCCCGGCGACAGGGCACGGTAATACGAGAGCCTGGCGTGCTGTATGCCGAAGGTGTCGGCATCGTTGTATTGAAACAGATGCGTCAGGTACTCGTCCTGGGCGCGCGTGCCACCGCGCACCGATACCGAATCGAATCGCAGATAGGGCGACGACGACTTGAACACCTCGCGGCGCAGGCGCCGTGTTTCTGGCGACATGCGGCTTGTGACGCGCGTCTTGATGCTGTCGATCATCTGCATGGTATGGTCGTAGCCTATCTGGTACAGCTCGCGGGCTTTCCCCCAGTCAAGCAGTCCGAACTTCGACACATCGAAATGCACGTATATGCCTTCGTCGGCGGGGATGCTGTAATCCTGCGCCACGATGGCCATGTTCTCGATGGTGTTGATGATGTTGGTGGGGTCTGACTCGGGAGCGGTGGAGTGCACGTCGAAACCGATCATGATGTCGGGGGCGAAATCAGACCGCATCACGTCGACGGGGAAGTTATCATAAAGGCCGCCGTCGTAGACGTAGGTGCTGTCGATCTGTATCGGAGCGAAAACGCACGGGAAAGTCATCGAGGCACGAATGGCGTGCGACAGCTCGCCCGACCGCAACACGATCTTGCGCTTTTCGGCGATGTCAGAGGTGACACAGCGGAAAGGCACGAAAAGATTGTCGAAATTGCCGCCGCACTGCGCCGTATAGCCCGAGAACAGCTCCATGAAACCGAAATTCATGGGCAGAGGCGAAATCAGCGACGAGGGCATCAGCCCCGGGGCGCGGTTGGTGGAGTCATTGCGGCTGAGGTTTATGTTCACGTCGGCAAACGACGGAGTCATCGGTTTCTGAAGGAAGTAGTATGTCAGCTCTGGGTCAATCTGGCCCGTGGACCAGTAGCTGAACTCGCGCGAGGCGATGAGATCCATCATCTCTGCCGGCGTATAGCCGCAGGCATAGAGGCCGCTGACGATAGCGCCCATAGACGTGCCGGCAACATAGTCAATCGGTATGCCGTTGTCTTCAAGCGCCTGGATGGCGCCGATATGGGCAATGCCCTTGGCGCCTCCGCCGCTGAGCACCACGCCCACAGACTGACCGGTCGGCAACGGTTTTACCTCGCCGGCCCACATACATACTGAAATCACAGACACGATTGCCGCGGCAACCGCATTTAACGAGGCTCTCATACTACTACTTGATTATTGACTGTTGGAACCGTGCGCCCTACCCGCACCCGGGCGGTCTGTTACCGGTGGAGAGTGTTGCAGAACTCGGTTTTCGCTTGATGAGTAGGGACATCGCTTTGCGATGTTGGGCTGGTTATCAACGAGATAATCTAACATGCCAAAGGCATGTCCCTACAATTCGGGGAGAGTGGCAACATTCCTGCCTTAGCAGACCGCCCGGCCGGGTTATTTCTTAAGGGTAAAGGTGCGCGAGCATAGGCGGTAACCGTCGGTAAAGAGTTCGACGGTATAGGTGCCGGGGGTGAGGGTCGAGGTCACGTTCCAGTAGATCTGGTCGTGCACCTCGTCGCCGGTGTATTCTATCGACTTCATGGCCGTGAAGGGTACCTTGCCCCCCTCGAACGGGAAAGAGCCGGCATTGCCGAGCAGCTGCCCCTCGGGATTGGTCAGACGCAGGTAGATCACCTTCTGCCCCGGAGGGGTAGAGTTGTTCGGCGCTACGGAATAGCCGACCTTGAGCTGAGCGGCCTTGGTGACATTCTTCTCGTTCTTGCCGTTCTTCTTCAGGGCATTGAGCGTCACGCCGGTGACGTTGAGCTTTTCAGCCAGAGTCATGCGTTCGCTGAGCTGACGGTTGTCGGCCTGCACATTCTCGACGGTCTGGTTAAGACGCTGGTTCTGAGCCTTGACCTCCTCGTTTTCGGCAGTAAGCTGCTGGTTCTGCTGTTTGAGCTCGTTGATCTGCTCGACGTATGTGCGCAGAATCCCTTTCAGCGTCTCTATCTCGCCTTTCAGCTTGGCGATCTGGGCGGCTGACTTGTTCTTCTCGTTCTTCAGCTCCTGGAGCAGTTTCTCAACCTGAGCCTTGGCGGCTGAATATTTCTGCACGATCGAGTCATTCTCGAGCAGCGAAGTCTGGTTCTCATACTGCGCGAACTCGTTGTTTAGCGACTCATACTCGTTGGAAAGCTGCTGCTGTTCCAGGGCAAGCTCAAGTTGCTCCTTCTCCTGCTCGAGGGCGGCACGTTCAGTGCGCCCCTTCGTGGTGACGAGCAGCAACGCAGCCACGGCGAGCACAAGCATCGCCGCAAGCGCTATCAGCCAGTATTTCACCGCGCCGGGCTTTTTGGCCGGACGTTCGGGGCGGTCATCGTAGAGGTCGATCTCGGGCACATCGGGAGCGGGGTTGTAGCCTACAGGCTGTGACGGCACTTCGGTCGCCTGCCTTGCAGACGGCGAGGGCTGTGCCGGTTCGGCCTGCCTGGCCGGCTGACTGAAATCGTATGAAGGCTGTTTGGGCTCTGGCGCCGGAACATAGTCATCGTGCCGGGGCTGAGTGTAGCCGCCCTGCGACGGCTGATAAGGCTGTGACGGCTGTGAAGGTTTCGGAGGCTGCTGAGCCGGGGATGTCGCATCTGAGGGAACCCCGGGCATCTGCTGGCGCTGCCGAGCCATCTCGGCAGCGCGACGCAGACGTTCGTTTAATGTCTCACCCATGGTTGCGTATCAGGGGAAGTTAGTAAAGTTCAGAAAGTTGAGAGAGTTCAGAAAGTTGAGATAAATGAGAGCATCAGCCCAGACGGCCGTGGCAGTTCTTGTATTTCTTGCCCGAGCCGCAGGGACAGGGGTCGTTGCGGCCTACCTTGGGCTGGGCTTTCATGGGCTGGGGGCGTACCGGCTGACGGCTTGCACCGGCCGATGCGGCACGGTTCGCGGCCTCGCCGGGCAGATTCTCTTTCGTGGCGGTGTACTGCGAGTAGTCGCTCTGGCGCTGAGGGGCAGCCTGGCGCAGTTCGGGTGCGGGAGCGGCCGGTCTGGCCGGGGCCTGTGCCTTTGTTTCGGTGGCATTCCCGGTGTTCTCCGATGCCCGGTCAGCCTGCTGCGCGCGTTCGCTCTCAAGAGTTGCCTCTGAGGCCGACGGAGCGCGACGCACGAAAATCTGGCCGCGCATGAGGGCCGACATTGACTTGCCGTTGAGATTATTGAGCATACGCTCGAACAGGTGGAACGACTCTACCTTGTAGATCACCAGCGGGTCTTTCTGCTCGTATGATGCGTTCTGCACGCTCTGGCGCAGATCGTCAAGCTCGCGCAGATGCTCTTTCCAGAGTTCGTCGATGGTAACAAGCAGCACCGCCTTGTGCCACTCTTTCACGATGGCCTTGCAGCCCGAGTTGTAGGCGTCGTTGATGTCGACCTGCAGGTTGAAGATGCGTTTGCCATCGGTGATGGGTACCATGATGCGTCCCTGGGCGCCGCGGGTCTCAACCCAGTCCTTGATGACCGGCATGGCCACCTCGATGATGCGCTGGCTGCGGCGGTCGAGGGTCTCCTGCGCGGCGGCGTAGAGCGCCTCGATCTTCTCCTCGCGTGTAAGCGACACGAATTCCTCGGCGGTAAACGGCGGCTCGATGGTGAGGGTGCGCATCAGCTCAAGCGACAGCTCCTCGTAATCGGTGGGCTGGTCGTAGTTGGTGAGGTAGTTCTCGATCAGGTCATACATCATGTTGGCGATGTCGATGCCCACGCGCTCGCCGAGCAGTGCATGGTGGCGGCGGTTGTAGATGTATGTACGCTGTTTGTTCATCACGTCATCATATTCGAGCAGACGTTTGCGGATACCGAAGTTGTTCTCCTCGACACGTTTCTGGGCGTTCTCGATGGCACGGGTCACCATCGAGCTTTCAATCATCTCGCCCTCCTTTAGGCCGAGGGTGT
>CALJBF010000298.1 GCA_938027385.1 uncultured Porphyromonadaceae bacterium
GTTCCATGCCGCGGGCATGTGCCTCGTCGACAGCGAACCGCAAGGGATCCCACCCCGGCTGAGTGCCGCGGGTGCCGGTAAGGAATGCGCTCCAGGGCTCACGCTCCGATTTATACAGGGCGTCGGCCATGGGCCTCACCTGAAAGAAAACGGCATTTACGCCCGCATATTGCAGGGTATCGAGAATGCGGCAGAATTCTTTTTTCTGTGCCCGCACGATGTCGGGGGTCGCGCCCTTCTGCGAGGGCCAGTCGATATTGTAGACGGTGGCAAGCCACGCCCCGCGCATCTCAAGCTTGGGCGATATGCCGGCGGCCTCATCCGAGGCCGACAAGCGGGGAACACACAGCCACAGGGCCGCTGCCAGCATGATCAGCGCTGACAGGCGGCCCCGGAAACGGTTTATGAGGGTATCTGACATCAGTCTGCAGGGGGGGTCAATCCTTGATTTTCAGGAGCGAACCGGCGGCATGGGCGGCCACCAGAGGGTTATACTGGCTCTGGAACTGCGAGCCGCCGGTAGCGAATGTGCCGGCACGCGAGGCGAAAAGCTCGTATGTGAGCACGTATGTGCCGCGGCGCAGATGGTCTATGTAGAGGTTCGTATTCTCCTGCGAGTTCTCGCGGTAGAAACAGAGACCTTCGCTCCACACCGGTTCGGGGAGCTGCGATACCAGGTCGCATCCGGCGGGGCGTGGGTCTGAGATCACCACATAGTCGAGGTCATCTTCGGCGCGCACGGTCAGGGTCACCAGCACGCGGTCACCGACGCTGACGGTGTCTGTGGGCATCCACACGCCGCCGTTGTGGCTCACGCTTACACTCTTCTCGATCGACGCCTCGGCGCAGGCCACTGCCTTGACCGCCGACATCGGCAGGCGCTCCATCGTGACCACGGCGCCACATGAGGGGTAACCCCCGCGGCGGTCAATGGTCATCACCTGCGGCGCGGCAAGCATCGCGGTGACATTCACGCTCTCGCGGCCGGTGTAGGTCTCGGTACGCGGGGCCTCTACCAGCGTGTCGCCGATATGTATGGCGGTTCCGCGGGGCTGTACGGCCCAGTCAGAGCCGGTGCCGAGGATTGTGGCCACGACAAGCGACGTCACGGCCGACGAGCCCCAGTCGGTATTCTGTTTCTGCAGCACAAGCCACTGGCGTATGCGGTCTATGTCGGCCGCTTTCGGCTCGATTTCTGCGAACGCGCGGAGCACCATCGCCGTGGTGCCCACGCGGCCTAGACGCCACACGCTCTCATGGTCGAGCTGCTGCCACCACATCCCCTTTTCGGGCGTTACGGTGGCGTACTGGCGCAGGGATTCGAGAATCTTGCGTGCCGTGGCCGCGTAGCCGTTGGCGTTAAGCAGCGACGCGCTCACGGCTTTGCCTCCGATACCCTCGCTGCGCCATCCGGCGAGCGCCCTCTGCACCGTGGCGCTGATGACAGCCGTGACGGCGGTTGAACGTTTCAGCGACGGGTAGAGTCCGCGGGTATAGACATAGGGGGTGTAGTCATCCTTGGGGTATTTGCGGAAATCCTTCACGGTCTCGCTGTCGAGGTATCCCCAGGCGGCGGTGACCTGACGGTCGAGGCGGTCGTTGTCGGGCATCAGCCCCATCTGATTTAGCAGGCCGAGGGTGAGCAGCACCTCCGATGTGGCCCATTCCGATACGTGGGGATACGAGGCGGTCCAGCTCCAGCCGCCACCCGACACGGCTGTCTTCGACAGGATGTCAAGGGCCGAGCGGGTCACGCGGTCAGACTCGCGCGGATCAAGGAGCAGAGCCAGGCGCTGCAGGCGCTGTGTGTCGTCAAGAGCCGCTGACACCCACGGGGTGGCCGAGAGGAGCATCTGACGCAGCTCGCTGTTCTTCTGGAGGTTCGACACGAGCATCGAGTCCTCGGGATTTTCGGCCCAGCGGCGTATGGCGCGTGTGATTTCAGGGAAACGACGTGTCAGACCATCGGCCACACGGGCCGAGAAGAGGGTGTGAGCGGCCTCGACCGACGAGCTGATGCGGTTCTCGCGCAGGCCCGGCAGGGCGGTCACCACCTCCCAGGCGGGATTCTCGGTGTACTGCAGTATGGCCTTGCCGCCGGCGCCCACGGAGTCGAGCGCCACGGCATAGGTCGTGGAGTCAGAGGGGATATAGAACATCTGCGAGCGCACTACATCCTGCTGCGAGGGCACGATGCGCGTGAGATGCTGTTCGCCGTCGGTATGGGTGCCTATGGTGGCCGACGCGCGGAAAATCACGGCGGTCACCATCGGGTCGGCCTCGTAGTCGATTGCCACGATGCCGGTGCCTGCGGCGGCGATTGTGTCGGTAACGAAGTCACGCGAGGCGAGCAGGGTGCCGTCGGCCTGCGAGAGCACCTGGATCACGCCCCTGGCCACGCCTGCCGAGTCGGTATTGTTCATCACCGAGGCGCGCACGGTAACCTTGTCGCCGCCACGCAGAAACGAAGGGGCGTTGAGGCTGACCATCACCTGTTTCGAGGCTACAATCTCGGCCGCTGTGGTGGCGGTGAGCATTTCGGCGTTGTAGGCCACGGCCTTGAGCATCCAGGTGGTGTTGGCCTGCGGCACGGTGTATGTCATCGACACGAGGCCTTTACTATCGGTGGAAAGCATCGGGCAGAAGAATGCCAGCGGAATCTCCGAGGGGCGGTAGGTGACCTCCTCAGGCGTCGTGGCACCGGCCTCTCCGGCGTCGGCGACTTCATCGGCCTCGGCCTCCTCGGCTACCTCCTGTTTCGCTGTGGCTCCCGCGGCCATTACAGGTGCCTCGCGGAGCACCGACTTGTGCTCGCGCACCACATTGAGGTCAGCGACCTCCTCGACCGACTCCATGGCATCCATGGCCACCGCGGCGTTGGCAGCATACATGCGGCTGCCGCGTATACGCAGGGCGCCCCCGTAGAGCAGGCGGTTATAGAACTGCCATGAGGGCTGTCCGTAATCGAGCGTGGCCAGTGTCTTGGCGCGGAACATCGCCGAGGTGCTGTTGTTGAAGAAACGCCAGCCGTTGAGCCAGGGGGTGGAGAACACGCTGTTGTCTGAGAACACCACCGACATGGTCACGGGCGCGAGCTGATTTATGGCGGCGTTTGTCAACGATGCCATGACGGCAGCCGACGCCGAGGCTCCCTCGCGGGGCGTGACCCTGAACGTGACGGTCTCGGCGTCGCCGGGTGTCACCTTGTCGCGGAAGGTCTCTACCTTGAGGTCTATGGCCCTGCGCGATGACGCGGGCATGACGGTGACCATCCCGCCCGAGCGGCTGAAATCCTTTACCGCGAACAGCTGCACCACGGTCTGGGCGTCGCCGTCGAGGTGTATCTTTATATCCTGCATGCCGGGCTCGGTGGTAATCCACCGTTTCTCGTGCACGGGTGAGTCTTTGGTGGAGATGATGACAAGCACCTTAGAGCCTGCGGTTCCGGAGGCGAAGGGGATGCGCGCCTCGCCGGCCGCATCGGCCACGACACGGTTGCCCGGCAGCCAGACAGCAGACTTCACGGGCGACACCTTGGCATCGGGGGTATAGACGATGAACTCGATGTCCCTGACCGGGTCGGCCAGCGTGGAGTCCATCGGCTCGACAGTGAGGTTGTAGCGCCCCACGGGGAGCACCCTGATCACCTCGTTGAACAGGCCGCCGTCAAACGAGCCGTTGAACGAACCTACCGGCCCCTCGGCGTTCTCGCCGCGCAGGGTGTAGGTCATCTTCATCGGCTGTGCGGCACCTGTATGATCCACGGCGTTGACATCAGCCTTGAACGGGGCGGCGGTGTTGATTACCGAGGGGATCACACAGCTTATGTACATCGGTTTGCCGGGATTGAAACCGGCCTGCGACTGCTGTGTCTCGCCGTCGGCCGAGGTCACTGCCACAGTGGCGGTGAAATAGCCGTCGGTGACGGGCGACGAGGCCATGACCTCGGCGGGAATGACCACGCGGATGTTTCCGGCGGCATCTGTGGTGCCGTCGACTGTGGCGAATACCGGCGTGGTCGGCGACCAGCGCCAGAAACCGCGGCGCACCTGCAGCGAGACGGCCACGCGGGCGTCGGCCACAGGGAACCCGGCGTATGTAAGGGCCTGTCCGGTCACCACCGCCGAGTCAGCGGGGGTGGCGGGGGGCAATATCTTCAGATCAGCCACACGGAATGTGGGCAGACGGTAGTCGCTGACCTCGAAACCGGTGGCTCCGAGCTGGCGGCCGCGCTCCACTGTGTCCTCGACCACGAGCGTGAAACGCCCCTGCTGGCCGGCATCGGGGAGTGTCACGGCACCCTCGGCGCGCCCCATGGCGTCGGTGGTCACGGTAACCGAACCGGCCTCCTGGTAGTTGGCGTCGCGAAGTATCACCTTTACAGTTCTGTCAGGCTCAAGGCCCACACCGTCGGGTGCCACACGCGACAGCACGACGGCGAACTGCACCGTGTCGCCAGGGTGGTATAGCCCCAGCGACGTAACCACCTCCGCCTCATAGCGGACATCGGTGTCGCGGTAGTCATACCAGCTCGAACCGTTCTGGAACAGCGAATAGCGGTCGTCGCCGCTCACGGGGCGGAACGAGCCGTTCTCTTTCGTGCGGGCGCCGAGGATACCGTCGGCATCGGTCACACCCGGAATGACCGTGGGAACGGTGCGGCGCGACCAGGGGCTGAACTCAAGCGAGACATCCTTCTGCGGTTCGCCGGTGACGGGGTTCACCACTATGCCGAGGCGGTCGCTGTCGCCGCCGATTGTGGCCAGCGCGAGGCCCGAGCACACGAGCACCGGCACGTATGTATCGGGCTTTGCGCCGTCAGACCCCTCGACAACCACCACATAGCGGCCAAAACGCGGGCATGTCATCATCACCGAGTCAGTGAGGGCAAAGGGCACCGCCTTATCACACTCGAACGTATGGGTGGCCACCGGATTCGTGAGCAACGACTTGATGGCCGAAAGTTTAACACTGCTGTCACCGTTGCCGCCGCGGTACGACGATATGTCGTAGAGGCTGACGACGGTGCGTTTCGAGTTGCTGCCCGAAAGCATCACCTTGAAAGGTACGCCGGGCACCGCCAGCGAGCGGTAGCTGACCTCGGCCGAAACTGCCGCAAGCGAATGCAGGCGGTTGGTGACGGCGTTCATGTCGGCATAACCGGCATGCGCGGCCTTGAACTCGCCGAGCATACGGTAAAGCGTGGAGTCGGGAACCTGCGGCGCCGAAAGCAGATAGCGCACGGCCTGGTCGGTCTGCCCCACCTCACGGCCGTAAAGCGCCAGATATTCGCAGGCGAGCGCCCCGGCGGGGAGGTCATAAACATGGTCTGATATATAGCCCAGACGCGACAGATTCACATCGACCAGCGCGGCGGCACGGTCGGCGTGGAAACGCGCCAGGTCATTGTAGATGGTCAGGATATGGCGCATGAGCGGTTTCCCGGCGGGATAGAGGGCCGTGTCGCCGGGGTTGTCGACCAGCCGGGCGTTGAGGATATTCTCGCCGTTGTCGAATACCATGAGGTTCTCCACCCCCTGACGCGCCACGAAATCATAGAGCGTGGGATAGAATGTAAGCTCGTCGCGCGAGAAATCGACCACCGACCTGTATGTGTCGAGCGGCGTGGCCTGCAGTTCGGCCGCGGGCTCAAGCGACAGCGTCACCAGTGAGTCGACACAGGCAGCAAACCTGTCGCGGCTCCAGAGCGTATAGTCGGCGCCTGTGCTACCGAGGTTCACGCGCTGGTCATACACATACCGGTTGGCGGAATAGATGTCGGCGTACAGACGTGCCTCAAGAGCGTGGAGCATGGCCTTGGCCGCGGGGTCAGCCACCTGGGCGCATGTCGTGCCGATCAGCGAGATGACACCTGGAACAGAGTCGGTGGATATGCCGCCTGTGGCCAGCGCGATGTCGGCCACCGACCTGACGACAGCCGGATAATTCCTGCTCTTCAGAGCCTTGACCAGCGACTGGCGGCTGTCGGCGATAACTTGTTTTGGCATGGAGAAATCGGGAGTCTTTCCTGTGACCGTCACTTTGCCTGACGGACGTCTGGCCGGCATCCGGGCCTCGGCGGGCAACACCGCCCCCAGTGTGAAGGCGACCGCCAGTATGGCGACGGCACATCTGATTCTACGTACTATGTTCATATCCTGTGGCATTTTTCTGACAAATTACTGTATGGCCCAAGGGAGGCCTCCGGGGTCAGCCTACATGACCGTTGCCCTATTTAACCGCCAAAAGCAACCGGAACAGACCCGGTTGCTTTTGGCGATTCTTGAAGAAAAGTATTGTGTTTTATTATTTAATCTCGTGCGTGACAGCGCCCCGGGCAAGGCATCACTTTGATTTTTTCGTGGAGCGCAGACGGTGATGCTGTTTCATCATGTCGCGTGCGAACTGCCGCTCTACGCCCTTGAGCTTGAAGATCTGTTTTTTGGTCAGGATGGCCTTGAACTTCTCCATGTACTCTTTCTCGGTCTGGGCCGACTCCACGCGGGCATCGTAAAGAGCCTCGGCGCCCTTCTCGTATTCGGTGTCGGTGGCGTCGGGAGTGTCGGTTATGCGGCGCTCCATGGTGCGGGCCTCGTCTTCGATCTTCATCGTCTTATCTTCCATCTCCTCATAGAGCGGGAAGAACTTGTTCTGCTGCTCGCGCGAGAGACCCAGCTCCTTGACGAAATAGCTGCGCTTGTACTGACGCATCTCGTTCATCCACTGGGCGCGCTCCGAGCCATCCTTCTGCTGGGCCGATACCGCGGCGGGGAGAGCCGTGACCACGGTGAGTATCATGAAAAGTAAAATCCTGCGCATTTCAGTCTATACAATGAATTCGGGCATTGGTTTGTTCACTCGGCCGGCAGAAGAGAGTCGATTTCAGAGAAATCGGCTACATCAAGCGAGTCATCGTAGATCTCGTCATAGATGTCGCGGGCCGAGATGTCATCGTTTATATATTCGTAGATGAAATTGTCGTCGCTCAGGGCGTCGCTCAGGGCGCGGTTGTTGTCGATCGAGAGGTCGACACCTGCGGGCGACATTATGGTGAACATCTTGAGCATACACCAGATGCCGGCAAACATGGCCGCCATGTAGACGTATGGCCTGATCGTACCCCACAGCGACTTGCGCGGCGCCGGACGGCGGGGCTGCTCGGCCTCGGGGTTGACGGGGAGCGATTCGGCCATCTTCGAGACGAACTGCTCGAAGAAACCGTCAGGCACCGTCATGCCGTCGTTGCGGTCGACGCGGGTGAGTATGTCGTGATTGTTTTTCATCTCTGTGTTTTTGAAACATTGCAAGATTTTGACTCGCCGGAGGTGCCAAGGTTTAAACCGGACGGCAAGTTTTTCCGGCTTTTTCGCCATTTTTACGCGCCTGGCATGCGCGACACATCATAACCCGGTGCGCGACAGCAGGTTGCCCGGCACACCGGTCAGTCGTTATTTTCAAAGTATTGCTCGATTTTCTTTACCGCGAGGTGGTATGAGGCTTTCAGCGCGCCGACCGAGGTGCCGAGTATCTCAGACATCTGCTCGTATTTCATCTCGTCATAGTATTTCATGTTGAATACCATGCGCTGTTTTTCTGGGAGAGTGGCCACGGCCTTGCGCAGTTTCAGTGCCAGTGCGTCGCCGTCGACCCACTCGTCGCTCTCGATAAGATTCACAAGATGCGACTCCTCATCGTCGAGGCTGAGGCTCAGGCGCTTGCGTTCGCGCGAGAGATGCGTGATGCTCTCGTTCAGGGCAATCTTGTATAGCCAGGTCGACAGTTTGGCCTCACCGCGAAAATTTTCGATTGACTGCCACGCCTTCAGGAATGTGTTCTGCAGTATGTCTGATGCGTCATCGTGAGACTCCACCATGCGGCGTATCTGCCAGTAAAGCGGCTCAGAGTAGAGCCGCATCACATCGTTGAACGCCGCGCGGCAGCTCTCGGGCTGTCGCAGGCGCTCCACCAGTTCCTTTGATTCCTTGGGTATCTCGCGTGACATAAATCTGTTCAG
>CALJBF010000299.1 GCA_938027385.1 uncultured Porphyromonadaceae bacterium
CCACCGACATCGACGGCCGGTTTGAACTGTCAGTCCCCGCCGGTTCAACCCTCAAGGTATCTTACGTAGGCTATGTGACCGCCGAGGCCAAGGCCCAGCCCGAGATGACCGTCTACCTCGACGAGAACTCGGCAATGCTCAACGAAGTGGTCGTGATCGGTTATCAGACCGTGCGCAAGGCCGACCTCACCGGCGCCGTATCGGTGATGAACATGAAAGAGCCCCTGAGCGAGAACTCGGGCAACATCATGAACTCGATGGCCGGCAAGCTCCCCGGCGTGAACGTGGTGCCTGACGCCGCCCCCGGCGGTACCGGCTCGATTCGCGTGCGCGGTATGTCGACCGCCAACTCGTCAAACGACCCGCTCTATATCATAGACGGCGTGCCCACCGACAACATCAACTTCATCAACCCCGCCGACATCGAGTCGATGCAGGTACTCAAGGATGCCGCCTCAGCGTCGATCTACGGCAGCCGCGCTGCAAACGGTGTTGTCGTCATCACCACCAAGCAGGGCAAGGGCGACCGCATGACCATCAACATCAACTATGCCGCATCGGCACAGACGGTGGCCAAGCGTTACGACATGCTCAGCGCCGACGAATGGGGCCAGGCTTACTGGGCCGCATCGAAGAACTCGAACATCACCCCCTCGCACGTGCTCTACGGCAACGGCCCCGTGCCCGTGCTGCAGCCCTACGTTGGTGGCGACACGAACTTCCCCACCGCCAACACCGACTGGCAGGACCAGGTTTACCAGACCGCCTGGACCAACAACCTCACCGCATCGGTGGCCAACAACACCGAGAAGGGCTCGGTGATGTTCTCGCTGAACTACATCAACCAGAACGGTAACATCAAGGAGACATTCTACGAGCGTTACGGCGCACGCATCAACTCGCGTTACGATTTCAACAAATATATCACCATCGGCGAGAACCTGGCCCTGGCACGCTGGACCAACCGCGGCGCCGACGTGGCCGGCGACCGAGGCATCCCCTTCACCGCCATGAGCCAGCATCCCGCTCTGCCCGTGCGCGGCCTCAACGGCGAGTGGGCGCGCCCGATCGCGCTGATCGCATCCGACCTCGCCAACCCCGTGCAGATCATCAGCAACACCAAAGACAACAATCTGGCCTCGTGGCGCATCCTGGGTAACGCCTATCTTGAGGTGAAACCCATCGACGGCCTCGCCATCAAGACCAACATCGGTATCGAGCACAGCCAGTATTTCAACAATACCCTGGGCCGCGCCACCAATCCCGGCGACGTGAACTCGGTATCGAGCGTCTACGGCCAGGGCGACACCTGGACATGGACCAACACCGCCAACTACAACAAGACCTTCGCCGAGAAACACCACCTCACCGTGCTGCTCGGCACCGAGGCCATCGGCTATACGTTCCGCGACCTCTCGGCCTCGCGCGAGGGGTATGAGTTCGAGGATTCCGACTTCATGCAGATCGGCTCGGGCACAGGCACCCGCAACAACGGCGGCGGCAAGACACAGTGGTCGGTATTCTCGCTCTTCGGCAAGATCGACTACAACTACGCCGACCGCTACCTGGCGTCGTTCACCATCCGCCGCGACGAGAACTCGCGTTTCGCCAAAGGTAACCGCGCCGGTGTGTTCCCCGCCTTCTCGCTGGCATGGCGCCCGACACAGGAGGCTTTCTTCCCCGAGAACGACGTGCTCTCAGACATGAAGATCCGCTACTCGTGGGGTCAGAACGGTAACGCCAACATCCCCGCGCTCTATCCCGCATACTCCACATATATCTTCAACACCGGCAACGGCGCCTACGACATCAACGGCACAAACTCGTCGACCGTGTCGGGCATCACGCTGGCCAGCACCGGCAACCCCGACCTGAAATGGGAGACCACCTACCAGCACAACATCGGTGTCGACTTCCTCTTCTTCAACGGCGCGCTGAACCTCTCGGCCGACTGGTTCATCAAGAAGACCAAAGACATGCTCACCATCCCGCCCGCCCTTGACGTGGCAGGCGAGAACGCCGCCATGTGGCTCAACACCGGCGACATGAAGAACACCGGCTGGGAAATCACCCTCGGCTACAACTCGCCCCAGTACGGCGACTTCTCGTGGAGCGGCTCGCTCAACCTCTCGCAGTACAAGAACGAGCTGGTGACCCTGAACTCGCGCCAGAAATTCATCGGCGGCGACTCGCGCCTCATCCCCGGCCAGCCCATGGGCGTCTACTACGGCTATGTGTGCGACGGCATCTTCCAGAACGCCGCCGAGGTGGCCAACCACGCCACACAGACCGGCGCCGCCCCCGGCCGTCTGATCTTCCGTGACCTCAACGGCGACGGCGTGATCAACGACGACGACCGCTGCATCATCGGCGACCCCAACCCCGACCTGTCGCTCGGCCTCAACCTCAAGTTCAACTACCGCGCGTTCGCCCTCGACATGTTCTTCGCCGGCGATTTCGGCCAGGACATCCAGAACCACATGAAACGCCAGCTCTACTCTATGAACTACGGCAACCTCGCCACCAACCGCGGCAAGGATATCCTCAACGCCTGGCGCCCCGACAACACCGGCTCTGATATTCCGGCCCTGTCGCTCACCGACGACAACAACGAGAGCCGTTTCTCGACCTACTACATCGAAAACGGATCGTACATGAAGATGAAATACCTCAAGCTCTCGTACAAGCTTCCCTCGAAGATCATCCGCAAGATCGGTGCCTCGAACCTCGATGTCTACGGTCAGGTTGAGAACGTGTTCACCATCACCAAGTACACCGGCCTCGACCCCGAGATCCTTCCCGGCGGCTACGGCTCGCTCGTCGACAACGGCGCATACCCCCGTCCGCGCACATTCACCGTCGGCCTCAACCTTCAGTTCTAATTCCAACTCTGAAAACTCAAAACGATGAAACTCAAGAATATCATATATAAAGCCCTGTGTGTCGCCACCGTGACCTCGGCCTCTCTGGCCTCTGTGTCGTGCGACGACATGCTTGACACCGTGCCCCAGGGCACATTCACCGACGAGCAGATCGGCGACGGCGAGGCAATCGACCTCATGACCTCGGCCTACGCCACACTGCTGTGCCACTACTTCGGCAACAACGAGTCGTTCGCCGGCCCCATCAACAACTGGGTGTTCGACGTGCGCTCTGACGACGCCTACAAGGGTGGCGACGGCGTGACCATGGAGGGTTACATGCACCAGCTCGAAGTGGGCAACGTGCAGAGTGACAACGACGTCTGCAACTTCAAATGGCGCAACAACTACTTCTCGGTGGCCAGGTGCAACACCGCCATCCGTGCCATCATGGCCTCCGGCTCGCTCGACGACGCCACCAAGGCATCGTATGCCGCCGAGATGAAGACCCTCCGCGCCTACTACTACTTCGACATGCTCCGCATCTTCAAGATGTTCCCCTACTTCGACGAGACCGTCACCAACCCCAGCGAATGCCGTGCCGACGAGTACACCCGCGACGAGATCGCCGGGTTCATCAAGGAGGATCTGCGCGCCGCCTACAAGGTGCTCCCCGAAAGCCAGGAGCAGGTTGGCCGTTTCAACCGCTACGTCGCAGCCGCCCTGCTGGCACGTGTCGACCTGTTCACATCGTCGTGGGCCGAGGCCGAAGAGTATGCCGGCTATGTGATCGGCTCGGGCAAATACCAGCTCTACAACAACTTCCTCGACATGTCGAAACCCGAGTTCAACAACCAGTACGAGTCGGTTATGGCTATACAGTTCTCGTCGGCCAACTCGCCCGACCAGTACAACTTCTGCAACTGTCTGAACTGCACCTGGTCAGAGGGTAACCTCTACGGCAACGGCGACGACTTCTACCTGGCGTCACAGAACCTGGTGAACGCTTTCCGCACCGATGCCAACGGCCTCCCGTTCCTCGATGGCTCGTTCAACGACGAGAACATCGACGGCGCCGACTATGAAGGCTCTATCGACCCCCGTCTCGACTTCACCGTGGGCCGTATCGGCATGCCCTGGCGCTCGCACATGTACAATGAAAAATGGTGCCGCAACTACGAGCTTTACGGCCAGTATTCGGGCAAGAAACCCTATCCCGCGCCCGAGTCACCCTTCGTGAAACCCGGCATCGTGCCCTGGGGCGCGTCGTCGCTCAACTGCATCCTCATCCGTTACGCCGACGTGATGCTGATGAAGGCCGAGGCCCTGATCGAGCAGAACAAGGATCTTGACGAGGCCCGCACCCTTATCAACGACGTGCGCAAGAAAGCAGAGCGTTCGGTCGACCCCTCTTACGAACCCGTCGACTGCAATCCCATGGTGGCCAACTATCATGTTGGCCAGTATCCCGCCACAGGCTGGAACCAGGATTACGCCCGCCGCGCCGTGCGCATGGAGCGCCGCCTCGAGCTGGCCATGGAGGGTCTGCGCTGGTTTGACCTCGTGCGCTGGGGCAATGTCGTGGAGACTGTCAACGCCTACTACGCCTCTGAGGTGAAGATCCGCTCATATTACACAGGCGCCAACCTCACCGAAGACGAAATCTACTTCCCCATCCCCGTCAACCAGGTAGACAACGCCGGTGACCTCTACAAATAAACCAATCATTCCCGAAAAGTATCAGACATCATGAAAAAGATATCATCATACGGTCTCGGTCTGCTGGTGGCCCTGCTCTGCGGCCTGTTCAGCGCCTGCTCTGACTTCGAGCCCACAGGCTACACCGAGCTCCCCGGCCTGGCAAAGGCAAGCGACCTTACCGCGCAGGCCGAAGGCCGCGTAATCAACCTGAACTGGGTGCTCCCCGCCAGCGACGACATCACCGGCGTGATGGTGATCCGCGACGGCAACGCCTCGTCGGCGGTGACCCTCGAGGGGCGCCAGACCTCATACGCCGTCCGCGGCCAGGCCATGGACGTTGAGACACTCTGGACCGTCAAGGTACTCTACAAGGGCGGCTATGTATCAGAGGGCGTCTCGGTGACAACCGTGCTGCCGTTCGAGGAACTTCCCGGAGTCACCGACCTCGCCGCCAGTGTCAGCGGCCGCACCGTCACCCTGACCTGGAAACTCCCCCAGGGGAATGACATCACCGGCGTGCGCATCTACCGCGACGGCGAGGCCGAGGCTGCAACAGTGGTCGAGGGTGCCGACGTGACATCGTTCGAGCTCAAAGGCCAGCCCATGGATCAGGAGATGACCTATACCGTCGAGGTGATCTACGAGCAGTTCTATACCTCGGTGGGTGCCACGGTCAAGGCCCTCGTGCCCTACATCACCCCCAAGATGGGTTACCTGATGACTGCCGCCACCATCGCCGACCTCCCCGACGATGACGAGCGTGCCGCCGCCACATGGTTCGTGGCTCAGGAGAACGCCGAACTCATCCAGCCCTCGCAGGTGGCCGGTCTCGACGCCGACATCTATCCCGTGCTCTGGATTCTCATCGACCGCGTGGGTCTGCCCCTCGGATGGCAGAACCTCCCCGAGCAGATCACTAACGAGGAGACCCTCGAGGCCCTGCGCACCTATTCGGCCAAGGGCGGCAGCCTGTATCTGTCGAACATGGCCACCCAGCTCACCGTGCCTCTCGGTTTCGTGCCCGAGGATATGGCTCCGACAGTCTACGGCAACGGCAACGGCGGCAGCGGCAACGACGTGTGGGTACTCAACGCATTTCTCGGCTGGGATTTCCGCGAGGGGAGCGACCAGGGTTTCTATGACCGCACGGGCCACGCCATCTACAAGGGGCTCACTTTCGAGGATCCCAACGGCTATGGCTACATGAACCTGCCGCTCATCGGCCCCGGCGAGCGCGAGGATCACAACTGCATGTGGGACTGCAACATCTACGGAAAGGGGAACTATCCCGACGTGATCAAGAACTTCGAGGTCACCACTAACTCGCTTGTGCTGGCCACCTGGGGCCATGTGCGCGACCACTGCGTGGCTGCCATGGTAGAGTTCTACTCGAACGCCGAACATGGCCGCTGCATCGCCAACGGTCTGGCCGCCTACGAGTGGAACCAGAACTCGGGCGCCAACCCCTATCAGCACAACATCGAGCAGCTGACCACCAATATCCTCGACTACCTGAAATAAGGCACTAAGATTCGCACTACATAGGAGTAACTTCGTGTTACCGTGGGGCCTCACCTCTCCGCGGGGTGAGGCCCCACTTTTCTAAAAAAAGCCCCTGTAGCGCGGTGGTAAGCGCCAAGTATCAGTAAATAAGCAAAATAAACAGATTCACAAACCAAGCTATTCACTTACCTTACATGAAAAATTCTGTACTCAAATCTGCCTTCGTAGCCATGACACTCGGGTGCGTGGCCACCGTAAACGCCAACCCGCGCACCGCCGTCATGATCGGTTTCCCCGATGTGGCCTCTATCGAGAACGCGCAGGAGAAAGCCGCAGCCGAACATTTCGTGGCCGTTCACCCCGACGGCGGCGTCATCGCCCCGGGTGAGACATCGAAGATAAACCATGCCGACTACGACTGCATCTGGATTCACATAGACCGTCTGAACGTGGGCCACGGCAACCTCCCCGCCGAGTTCGCCGATGACGCTACGCTTGAGGCCCTCAAACAGTTTGTCGCCGATGGCGGCTGTCTGCTCATGACCAAGCAGGCCACCCAGATGGTACACCGCATCGGCCGCATCGACGCCGCTTTCGCTCCCGGTATCTACGGTGACGGCGACGGCGGCGCAGGCACCGACGTCTGGACCGTAAACGCCCAGATCGGCTATTGCAACGTCGAGGCCGACCCCTCGCAGTTCTACGACCGCCGCAACCACGAAATCTACGCCGGGCTGCGCACCAACAACGATTTCGCCTGCGAGACATACGCCCTCGAGGGCACCGGCGACGGCTCTGAGATGCACCGCGAGGACCACAACTGCTGCTGGGACCTGAACGCCTACAACGCCATCTACACCGCCGAAGGTCGCAACACAGTCGAGAAATTCGAGGCTCAGAACAACGCTGTCGTGCTCGGCACATGGGGTCATGTGGTTGACTATGCCGTGGCCGGTATCATTGAGTTCCTTCCCGCGTCGGAGAACGCCGGGCGCATCATCGCCAACGGTCTGGCAGCCTGCGAGTGGGCTCCGCGCAACGGTGGCAACGCCTTCCACGAGAATCTTGAGAAACTTACCGACAACTGCATCGGCTATCTGGCCTCGAAGGCTGTAGTGGCCATCGACGAGGTAGCCGCCGAAGACACCGCCGCTCCTGTGGAGTATTTCAACCTGCAGGGTATGGCTGTCAGCGCCGACGCCCTTGTGCCCGGCATCTATGTAACCCGTCAGGGCGCCAAGGTTGCCAAAGTCATCGTGAAATGATATTTAAAGTGATTGATTTATGAACACCGGCGGCCCGTCACAGCTGTCAGCGTGCAGGCCGTCGGTATTTTGTCTTCTTTTCTCTTCTTTGCCCTGCTGCCCCCGTCATTGCCCTGTATGTATTGCGAATCTTACCAGTCTTTTAACCTGACATACTACAATATGAACCTGAAAAACTATACGTTTTTATTTCTGATCATGTTTCTGGCCACTGTGTGCCCGGCGCGTGCCGAGCGCTATCAGAAAATGGCCATGTATATCAGCGCCGAGAGCGTTGACGCTATCGACGCCCCGCAGGAGAAGGCCGCCGCAGAGCTTTTCCGGCATACGTTTGCCAAAGACGGCAAGTTCATCACCCCTTCGCAGACAGCATCCATATCGGTTGACAATTACGACTGCATCTGGATACATATAGACCGCAACGACATCGGCCAGGATGTAAGTTCGTTCCCCGAGGCATACCGCAACGCGGAGTTCCTCGGCGCCATAAAGAAATTCCATGAGGACGGGGGTAACCTCTATCTCTCGAAAGCCGCCGTGCAGCTGCTCTTCAGCGCCGGCGTGGGGCGTGTGCCCGACTATCTGCGCCCGAACGTGTTCTCTGACGGCGCCGGCGCCTACAATGCCGACATCTGGTCGGTCAACGCCACTATCGGCGCCCGCGGCTCGGCCTCGTCGGCCCAGTATTACGACCACACCGGGCATGCCATCTACAACGGCCTGGAGACCATGGCCTCAAACGCGTGGCCCGCGGTGAAAGATCCCGTCTATGACGAGAATGTATATAGTGTGTTCCCGATGCAGGGCGACCGCAACCACGCATCCATCCACCGCGAGGACCACAACTGCATGTGGCGCGTGGCCATGAAGAGCGAGGACGCCCTGCGTATCGGCATCTGCATAGGGCAGAACGGCGCCGTAAAGGGTGGTCCGATCGAGGAGGTCACCCCGGCCGACATAGACCGCATCGAGGTGGCCGAGGAGCGTGCCGCCGTGCACTATCTCTACCGCTACAAACAGGCCCATCCCGGCATGAGCATAGAAATTGTGACCCCTGCCGATGTGAAAGACCGCATCAACAGCAATTTCTTCGACTGCCTCTGGGTGCACATCGACCGTAAGGGGATAGGCCAGGGGAACCTCCCCGCCGAGTACGGCAACGAGGAGTTCGTCGGCCTGCTCAGGGACTATGCCCGCACGGGCGGCAACCTTCTGCTCACCAAACAGGCCACACAGCTCGTGAGCCGCATCGGAAGAATAGATGCCGCTTTCTCGCCGAACCTCTACGGTGACGGCGACGGCGGCGACGGCACCGACGTCTGGACCGTGAACGCCCAGATCGGCTATTGCAACGCCACAAACGACCCCTCGCAGTTCTATGACCGCCGCGGCCATGCCATCTACGCCGGTCTGCGCACCAACGGTGATTTCGCATGCGAGACCTACGCCCTCGAGGGCACCGGCACCGGTGCGGCCATGCACCGCATGGACCACAACTGCCTCTGGGACCTGAACCAATACAGTTATATAGCCGAGGGGCGCAACACCGTAGAGCGGTTCGAGGCACAGAACAACGCCGTGGTGCTCGGCACCTGGGGACATGTAGTGGATTATGCCGTGGCCGGTATCGTCGAGTTCAACCCCACATCGGCCTACAGGGGCCGCATCATCGCCAACGGTCTGGCCGCCTACGAGTGGGCCACCGACGGCAACGGTTTCCACGACAACATCGAGCGCATGACCGAGAACTGCCTGAAATACCTGACTCTGGTTCCCGACTACCGTTTTGTGAACGACGGCCCCGACGGCATAGTACGTTTCGAGAAAGACGCCAATGCCACAGTGCTCGGCACCTGGGGGCAGGACTGGGATCACCAGGCCGCCGGTATCGTCGAATTCCGCCCCACCCGCGAGTACCCCGCGAACACCCCCGATGCCAACGGCTGGCTCGATCAGGTAGACTACACCGGCAAAGCCCCGAAAGGCTCGATTGTGGCCAATGGCATAGCCTGTGTGCAGCTGCACCACAACGACGGCAACAACAATTTTCAGGATAACGTGAACCGTCTGACCGCCAATACCGTCGATTACCTCTCGCCCTGGCACGAGCGCATCAACACCGGCATTGAGAATGTGTCGGCCGCAGGTGCCGGAACACTCCGTGCCGTCATGGGTGCCATCGTTTACAGCGGTTTCGACCGCCCCGTCAACCTTTCGGTCTTCGCAGCCGACGGCCGTCTGATTCATTCGGGCGAGGTTTCCGGCGACGGACGTATTGCCGTTCCATGCCACGGACTCGTGGTGGCCGTGGCCGGCGACTGCGCGCTGAAGGCGGTTATGTGACAATCCCATTCTATTCCCCTCTGAACCATCATGACACTCAGACCCGTAAAATATATCTCAGCCGGAGTGCTGGCGCTGTCGTCATTCCTGACAGCGCCCGGCGCCCTGGTGGTGCATTATCCGTTTGAACCCGACGCCTCGGGCCGTGTGCGCGAGGCCGTGACCGGGCAGACATTCGATGTGGCCGGTCAGTTCGGCGCCGAGAGCGCTCCCGGCGTGCGTGGCCGCGCGCTGTATCTCGACGGCTATACCTCATACGTGGGGATGCGTGCCCGAGACTGCAATGTCGGTCAGAAAGCCACAGTGGTGCTGTGGGTGGCCGTGCAGTCATATCCCATAGTCAAGGTCGACGACCCCAATCCCGGTTCGCAGACCTGCATCGTAGACTGTATTGACCATGCGAACCGGCGCGGATTCGGTTATTTCATCGGATTCGACGGCCAGTACAGCTTTCAGGCCTATGTGGGGGGTGAGCTCGCCGTGGTGAACGTGCCCAGACCTTTGCCCCGATACCGCTGGAACTGCCTGGTGGCCGAGATAGACGGAGCCGAGGGGAAACTGCGCCTTTACAACAACTACACCCACGGCGACGCCCCTGTGGCCGAAGGTGATTGTGTCCGGGGTGACTTCCGCCTCGGCGACAACACCATGCATGTGGGGCAGAACAGCTGGGAGGTGTGGCTCGGCGACCCGGTGAACGCGTCGGCCGACGCATTCCGCACCACCGCTTTCGGCGGTCTGCTTGACGAGCTCGAGGTGCATGACTGCTGTATCCCCCTTGATCAGCTTGCGGCCATGCGCGCCGACAACCCCCCGGTGCTTGCGGCACCCGCGGGGCGCTATGACCCCGAAGACCGCTGGCGCCCCCGTTTCCACGGGCACCCCTCGGCAGGGTGGACCAACGAAACCCACGGCCTTGTGCATTACGATGGCCGCTGGCATCTCTTCTTCCAGAAAAACGCCGCCGGCCCCTACATGGCACGTCTGCACTGGGGGCATCTGACCTCCGACAACCTGCTTGAATGGACCGAAGAACGCATAGCCGTCGCCCCGGGCGAGACCATGACCGCCGACAACGCCCTGTTCGATGCCGACATGAAGGGGTGCTGGAGCGGATGCGTCTATACCGACGGAGGCCGCCCGGAGGCTCTCTATACCGGTGTAGATTACGGGCGCGCACGCATCCTCGGCGCGTCGCCCGTCGACAACTCGCTCATCTCCTGGACCAAGAACCTCAGTCCGTTCATCGACGGGCGCCCCGACGGGCTCAGCGATGATTTCCGCGACCCGTATTTCTTCCGTGCCGACGGACAGCCTTATATTATTGTGGGCTCGCAGGCTGACGGCCGCAGTGCCGTGACCCTGCACCGTCTTGAAAACGGCACATGGACCCGCCACAGCCGCGACTTCTTCTTCTATGGCGGCGACACCGGCACCGACGGTGTCTTTGCCGAGATGCCCTCGGTGACACAGTTGCCCGACGGCCGCTGGCTTTTCGTGTATTCCCCGATAGGAACCTCTGCCGGGGCCAGGACACTCTACCGCGTCGGCACCATTGATGGCCAGGGGCGCTGGCAGAATGCCGGAGGGTATGACACGCCGCGCGCCTTCGACCTTTTCGGTCGCGACGGGTTCGGTCTGATGTCACCCTCGATAGTGAATCACGACGGGCGCGTCATTGCCCTGGGCATAGTGCCCGACAAGGTGGCGAGCTGCGAGAACAAGGCGATGGGGTGGGCACACTGTTATTCACTGCCGCGTGAGCTTTCTGTCGATGCCGACGGTAACCTGTGGCAGCGCGCCGCCCGCGAGACCGACGCCCTTTATGCCGACAGTCATTTCAGCCGCTCGAATACCACGCTTTCGGGCGTCATGCCTACCGGTAATGTATCCGGGCGCCGTGTGCGTGTCAGGGGTACCATTACACCCGACGGCAAACCGTTCGGCATAAGGTTTTTCAAGAATCCGGCCAACCCCGAGCACTCGCACGCCGCGCTCACCTTCGACCCCGAGGCGCACACCGTGTCGGTGAGTCTGCGCCACCTGCCGCGCATCGTGAACGACGGCTACCCTTACGACGGACTCTATACAGCCACTCTTCCCGACGACATCGCCCCGGGGCGTGAGCTTGTCTTCGACCTGGTAATAGACCATTCGGTCATAGACCTGTTTGTCAATGACCGTTATGCCGCATCGGTGCGTGTCTTCCCCCACGATTATGACGGTACCGCGGTCGAGGCGTTTGCCGAGGGCACGGCTGCCATACGCACTCTTGACGCCTGGACCGCCACCGGCAGCAGCAACAGCTCGGCCACGGGGCACCCTCTCCCGCCGGTCGACCGGTCGAACCGCATGGCCATCCTCATCCCCGAATATGATGTGACGGCCCTGAACGCGCAGGAGCGTGCGGCAGTGGAGCTGTTCAGGTCGCTTTACCCTGACGGCGCACTGCTCACCCCCGGTGATCTCGGACGTCTGACGACAGAGAACTACGGCGTGGTGTGGATCCATATCGACCGCCGTGGTACCGGCGGAGCCATCCCCGGCACGCTTGCGTCTGACGCGGCTCTTTCGGCGCTGAAAGGGTTTGTCAGCGACGGCGGTTCGCTATATCTCACCAAACACGCCACACGGCTTGTGTCGGCCATAGGCCGCATCGCCCCCGCATACGCCCCCGGTATCTGCGGCGACGGTGACGGCGGCAACGGTACAGACGTGTGGACCCTGCAGGCCCGCATCGGTCTCGACAAGGCAGGTACCGACGAATACTATGACCGTTCGGCACACCCGATCTTCGCGGGACTGACCACATGGCCCGCGCACAGCCCCTTCGGCTCATACGACTCGGAGACATTCGCCATGCTCGGCACGGGCAACGGCACCCCCATGCACCGCGAAGACCATAACTGCTGCTGGGACCTCAACGCCTACGGCAACATCTACACCGCCGGTGGCCGCAACACCGTAGAGCGTTTCCAGAACCAGCTCGGCGCCACGGTGCTCGGCACCTGGGGGCATGTCAAGGATTATGCCGTGGCCGCGGTGGTCGAGTTTCATCCCCGCGCACTGGCCCGTTCGGCCGGTCAGCCGGGCACCATCCTTGCCAACGGCCTGGCGGCCTACGAGCTGTCGCCGCGAATGGGCGACAACGCCTATCAGGGTAACATCGAGCGCCTGACGGCAAATTCCCTGGCTTATCTGGGCACTTTTGACGACCGTCACGACACCACCGGGGTTGACGCGCCCGGCGAGAACAGAAAAAGCCGTATCTTTGCCGCCGGAAACCGTAGGGTAGGGTACAGCGGTCTTGAACAGGGTACGGTCATGACCATCTGCGGCATCGACGGCCGCGTCATCTGCCGCAAACGACTCGCCGATACCGACGGCGCCGTGAGTGTCGACTACACCGGCGTGGTGATAGTCTCGGCCGGCGGCACAAGCACCAGACTACTGTTACGATAATTCCAAACACAAATTTATTCCTATGAAAGCGAAAAACATCAGAACACTCGCGCTGGGCGCGGCCATGGCATGTGCCTCACAGGTGATGCCGGGCGCTGTGGTGGCGCATTTCCCGATGGATGTGACCTCGGGGCAGATCACCGAAACCGTCAGCGGCACCAAATTCGCCGTCGAGGGGCATTTCGCCCCCGAGAATCTTCCCGGCGCCGTAGGGCAGGCCCTGCGGTTCGACGGCTACACGTCGTATGTCGAAGGGCAGCTTGGCGAGGTTATCCCCGCCGGCTCGACGAAAATGACCGTATCGGCCTGGGTGGCCGTGCCGTGCTATCCGATAATCGAGATTGACAGGGATACGCAGATACAGACTCCGATTGTGTCGAGCCTCGACGACAAGGCCAAGACCGGTTTCGGGTTTTTCCTCGGTTTCAATGGCAAATGGTCGTTCCGCGCCTACGTGGGGGGGGCTGGCTGGTGTCGGTGGCCGTCGACACTCCTCTGCCCACCTATCAGTGGAACTGCCTGACAGCCGTAATCGACAGCGACGCCCGCAAGGTCACCCTTTACAACAACGGCCAGGAGGTAGGGTCGAGCCGTTGCACGGGTACCCTCGCGTTCCCCGCGGCAACACTGCGCATGGGGCGCGGCACCGACGACATCTATTCCGGTCCGTTCCTGCTCACCTCGTACAACGGTCTGATTGATGATGTGACCGTCTGGAACGAGGCTCTGCCTCAGGCCACCATCGCATCGTGGACACCAGAAAACGCCGCAAACCTCGACATCCCCGCGTCGCGTTTCGCCGACGCCATACTGCGTCCGCGTTTCCACGGCATGCCTGCCGCGGCCTGGACCAACGAGTGCCACGGCATGTACCATTCCGACGGCCGCTATCATCTCTTCTTCCAGAAGAATGCCGACGGCCCCTACATGGCGCGCCTGCACTGGGGGCATATCTCAAGCGAGAACCTCTATGACTGGCGCGAGGAGAAGATTGCCATCGCGCCGGGCGCCTGGTACGACATAAAGGGTTGCTGGAGCGGATGCGTCTTCGCCGACGATGTGGTCACCGGCGGCAAGCCAAACATCCTCTATACCGCCGTCGACTATGGCAAGGCGATGATTGCCCAGGCCGTGCCTGACGATGATGCCCTGCTCGACTGGACCAAAAAGGCCTCGAACCCGATCATCAACGGACGCCCCACCGGACTGAGCGACGATTTCCGCGACCCCTACTTCTTCCGCCACGGCGACGACGCATATATCATCGTCGGCAGCTCGAAGAACGGCGTCGGCACCACCACCCTGCACAAATACAACCCCGTGTCGGGGCTGTGGAGCAACAACGGCGACCTTTTCTTCACCGGTACCACGGCCGGGCGCGACGGCACTTTCTGGGAGATGCCCAACATCACCGACATGGGCGACGGCAAATGGCTCTTTACCGTGACGCCGCTGGCAACATCTACCGGCGTGCGCACCATTTACTGGACCGGTACGATTTCGGCCGACGGGAAATTCCAGCCGGCATCGAACTTCCAGTCGCCCAAGAACGTGGAGCTGGTGACCCGCGACGGTTTCGGTCTGCTCTCGCCCACCGTCTACCGCCACAACGGCAAGACCATAGCCATGGGCATCGTGCCCGACAAGCTCCCGGGCCAGGAGAACTGGAACCTGGGCTGGGCGCACTGCTATTCGCTGCCGCGCGAATGGTGGCTCAACGACAAGGGGGAGCTGCAGCAGAAACCGTTCGAGACGCTGACCGGTCTGCGCACCGCCACCATGTTCTCGCGCCGTGACTTCAGCCTTGACGGCACTGTTTCGCTCGACCCCGTCTCGGGACGCGAGGCTGAGATTTCGGCTGTCTTCACCGTGGGGCGCAATCCGTTCGGCCTCACATTCTTCAAGAGCGCCGGTTCTGAGGCCAAGGTGACATACACCCCCGGCTCGGGCGAGCTGACATTCGATTTCACCTCACTGCGCCGCATCATCAACGACGGCGGTGTCTACGACGGCATCTACCGCTGTTACCTGCCCGAACTGATTCCCGCCGGCCAGACCCTCAAGCTCAATATCTTCCTTGACCATTCAATCGTCGACGTGTTTGTCAACGACCGCTGGGCCACATCGATACGTGTGTTCCCAACCGAGCCCGACGCCAACGGTATCGAGGCGTTCGCCACGCAGGGTGCCGTGGATGTGGTGTCGCTCGACGCCTGGAAACTCGACCCTAAAGGGCAGACCGGCATAGACGGCATCATGGCCGACGATTCCGCAGCTGCCGACGGCCCTGTCACCGTTTATGACACTCTCGGGCGGCCGGTGCTCACAGCCGCTGATGTTGCCGAGGCCCGCACCCTCCTTCCTCCGGGTCTCTATATCGCCGAAGGCCGCAAACTGCTTGTGCGCTGACATATTGTTCTCCAGTAAAAAGAGCGGCTGCGTGTATCGCGCAGCCGCTCTTTTTACTGGAGAATGTGATAAAATTGTAACAAAAATGTCAGATATGAAGAGCGCTTTTGGGGTCTCTGGAATGAGATGCTACTGTTACAAAATGGGGGGCGTTGTAGCGTTTTTTGTAACACAAAAAAAGCTGATTTTTAGCTAAATTGGCAACAGAAATTGGAGCATTTTAACATATAAAATGTGAACAATATAAAAATCGCAGCAGATATAGTTCAGAATATACTGTAAATCAACGCATTACTAACACTCAATCGGGTTATATGCAGTGCTGACTGTTTTGTAACAAGAATGTAAATATGAATGTCTTTATTAGTGTGCTGAAAATCAAGAAGTTACAAATTTGACAAATTATTTTTCAAAATAATCGCATTTTTTTGGTCAAAAAATTTGGTTTTATAAAAATTAGTATTACCTTTGCGTCGTAGTCACAAAAGGGTTACAAAACTATTTCATCACCCATCTAAAATTAGTCATTATGAGTTCACAGAATTTTCAGTCAAGACTCTTAGGCCTCCAGAGCAATCTGCTCAACTTCGCCTACATGCTCACCTCAAACAGAGACGACGCTTACGACCTGCTCCAGGACACGACTCTCAAGGCCCTCGACAACGAAGACAAGTATGTCGACAACGTAAACTTCAAGGGCTGGGTATTCACCATCATGCGCAACATCTTCATCAACAACTACCGCAAGGTGGTGCGCTCGG
>CALJBF010000300.1 GCA_938027385.1 uncultured Porphyromonadaceae bacterium
TGACCGTTCCCGCCACCACAGGCATCTACGTGGTTGCCGCCGACGGTTTCGCCGCCAAGGTAGCCGTGAAGTAACCACCCGCACATAACCCCGCGCCGTGACAGCACGGCGCCACCCTAATAACCCGCCCGCGAGTGCCCCGGCACCGCGGGCGGGTGCTTTTTGCGCTGCCGCAATGTTAAAAACCGAACAATTGCTCACACTTTCACGTTAATTTGTGTAAATTTGCCACATTAACGCCGTGCAATCACACATTATGCACATAAAGCCGGTTTAGAACGCATATTTTGCAATAACATATCCATTTATCATAATTTCATGTTCAACAAATCTGATCAGTCAGTTATGAAACATTTTCACCCGCTGACCGCCCTGCTGGCGGCGATGCTGTGGCCCGTGGGCGCGGCCGCCGACTCACCGGTCTACACAGTGCCCTTCTCTTTCACCCCCACGCAGGCACAGTACAATGAGTGCGTGATAGAAGACCTTGACGGAGACGGCTCCATGACCACCTACGACAGTTCGGAACATGCCTTCAAACACTCGATGAGCTATCAAGGCACGATTTCTGACGACTATCTCTTCATGCCGGGAATCCAGATGGGCGCCGGCACCTACAAGCTCACCTATGAGTGGAAAACCAAGAACGACAAGGAGAACAATGCCATCGTGCTCGCCACAGGCACAGCCTCTACCACCGTAGTTCAGACCATCGTCGACAAGAACGATCTCACGACACGCGACGAATGGCTCACCGAATCCGTTACGTTCGATGTGGCCGAGGCCGGAATCTATCACCTGGGCATACATGTCTACTCGCCAAACGGGCGCTGGAACATGTGGTGGCGCAACTTCACTGTTTCCTTGGTCGACCCGGAATTGCCCCGCGTACCGGTCATGACCATCAGTCCTGACGGCCTCGACCTGGGCGTGACCCTTCAGCTCCCCACGCAGACCGTGGGAGGCTCGGCCCTTACAGGCACACTTACCGGCGAAATATCGGTAGACGGCACTGTTGCGGGCACCCTTACAGGCGCGCCGGGCGCCACAGTCTCAGGTGTCTTCCCCGTCACGTCGGGCGAGCACGTGGTGACGGCGGTTGTAAAGGCTACTGTCAGTGGCTCAGAGAAGGTCTCGGAAATAGTTTCGGAAAGTTTCCGTGCCACCCGCAAGTGCCCGACCCCGATGACACTGCCCGTGAGCCTGGCTCCCGACGAGGATGAATTCCTCTGGTGCCAGGTGATAAACAGCAACGACGACACCAATACATGGGAATACTGCTCGACAGGCACACCTGAGCCCGAAGGGGGTGCGTTCCGCTATAACTATTCGTGGACAAAAAACGCTGATGACTGGCTGATACTCCCGGTCACCGAGTTCCCGGCCGGAGCGTTCGAGGTTTCGGTAAGCACCGGCACGAAATACAATGTCGAGTCGTATGAGATCTGCTGGGCGTCGGAGCCCACCCCCGAGTCACTGCAGGCAAATGTGATCGGCACATTCTCTAAAAACCTCAACAATACATGGGAGACCGTAAAGGCCCGCATGACAGTGCTCCAGCCCGGGCAGTATTACGTGGCGTTCCATGCCACTTCGCTGGCAAACAGCTCGTATCTCTATCTGCGCGACATACATATCAAGGAGATTGACGGCAGGCTCCCCGCAATACCCGCAGCAGCAGCCGTGTTTGACGGGGGCGACGGGTCGATAGACATCACTTTCCCCGCAACCGATATCAGCGGCGCGCCCCTGACGGCCACATCCCTCACAGCCACGATAGTGCTCGACAGCAACCCCGACCAGACATCGACGGTAAGCGGAGCCCCCGGGGCCACGGTATCGGTGCCCTACACCGGTCTTGCACGCGGCAACCACGACTATTCCGTGAAGGTATCGTATGAGCGCGACGGCTCGGTGCTTGAGTCTGACATGATCTACGGTTCGTTCGTAATCCGGCTCCCTTCTACATTCGCATACCAGATGCCTGTAGAGCTGACTTTCGACGCCGCCACCGTAGGCGACCTCGTGATAGTCAACGCCAACGGCGACGACAAGACCCTCTATGCCGGAACCGAAGGGCTCTCTTATGACTACAACGGCTCAATGGCTGCCGACGACTGGGCCTTTACCGCCGCCATCAACATCACGCAGGTGAGCCGTCTGCTCAACATGGCGACTACCGTGCGCGCACAATCGACGAACTACCACGAGACATTCGAGATCTGGATCGGCACGGCACCGTCAATCGAGGGTATGACGCAGAAACTGCTTGACACCGAGGTTGTATGGAATCAGATGACCCCGGTCAACGCCGATTTCATGCTTGAAACCCCGGGCAAATATTATGTGGGCATACATGTCACCTCCAAGAAAAACATGTACGGCATCTACTTCCGAAACCTCAGCCTCACTTATACCGACAAGTCATGCACCACACCCGGCCAGGCTACCGACATCACTGCTGTGCCCGACATCACAGGCGCCGCATCGGCCACCGTATCGTTCACAATGCCGGTGAACGACATCCCCGGCGAGGCTCTCGACCCCGAGGCAGAGCTTACGGCCACCGTGGCCTCGACAGCCGAGACCAAGACCGTGACCGGCCTCCCCGGCTCGCAGCAGTCGGTGACCCTGGCATGCGCCGAGGGCGACAACACCCTCTCCATCACCGTGGCCAATGAGAACGGCGACGGCGCCACAGCCTACGTGACCGTGAAGTGCGGCCTCGATGCCCCCAAGACACCGGTAATCACGAAACATGTGGTCTCGGCCGACAACTGCTCGTTCCACATCGAGTGGAATCCCGTGACCGAGGGCGTCACCGGCGGCCCGGCCAATCCCGACGGGATGTTCTACATCATCTGGGAATGGGATCCCGACGACGAGG
>CALJBF010000301.1 GCA_938027385.1 uncultured Porphyromonadaceae bacterium
GAACGCCTACATGAAAGAATACCACACAATGACGCAGCCTGACATAGTGCGTGTTATAGACTGGAGCTTTGATTATACTCCTCTTGGGCAGGCCTACGGTGCCGACGAGACCGTCAGGACAGAGGGAACCATGACGCTCGGATATCATGATTATACGTTAAAGTATTCCTGGTCGGCGCTGAATCACATTTATCTCACTCCCAAATGAACATCCCCGCAAAAGGCCGCCAAAAGCGGCTTTTTGTTTTTCATGGAGTCGCACCCGCGCCAATGACAACAATCGCGCAAATCCACCAATGTATAACACAAGTAGTTAGTGTATATTGCAAATTGTTCAATGTATAACACGAGAAATTGCCGGATGTGCTTGTTTCTTATGTTATAAATTTATATCTTTGCGATGGAATAATAATTTCAACGGAAACCGTGAGTACACTGTGGTAGCGGTCTGACAAAATACTCTATGGAAATCATAATACGCAAATCATACCTGTCGCACATCATTTCTCATCTCAACCGTGGAATGATGATAATACTTGTCGGTCAACGCCGTGTAGGTAAAAGTTTCATGCTTCGTCAGCTTTGCAGTTGGCTTAATGAAAACCGGCCGAATGCTGCCGTTGTATACGTCAACAAAGAACTTCTTGAGTTTGACAACATAACTGACGCGCGAAAACTCTACGATTATGTCTCGCCCAGATTTAATTCTGCCGGCGAGAATTATCTTCTGATTGATGAAGTGCAGGATATTGACGGGTATGAAGATGCTTTGCGCAGCCTTCATGCAGAAGAGCGGTGTCAGATTGTGGCAACAGGCAGTAATGCTTATGTCTTCTCATCCGAATTGAGCACGCGACTCGGAGGACGGTATGTCGAGATTCCGATATATAGTCTCAGTTATCGTGAGTTTCTTGAATTTCACTGCCTCACTGACTCAGATGATTCTCTGAAGGATTTCTTGCGGATAGGAGGATTGCCCGGTCTTAGATTATATGACGTGAAGGATGAAATCCATGTGAGGGATTATCTGCAAGGTGTATATAACACTATCATGATGCGCGACGTCATATCGCGTGAGCAGATCAGGAATGTGCCGTTTATGGAGAATCTTTCCAGATTCATAGCTGATAATGACGGAAAACTTATCTCCACAAGCAGCATTGTGAAATTCATGAGGTCGCAAGGCGATAAGGTGTCTGACGCTGTGACGTCCGCCTACATTGGCCATCTCTGCAAGGCTCTTGTCATAAATCCGGTAGCAAGATATGATATTCGCGGCAAAAAGCTGTTTGAACTGATCTACAAATACTACTTTGCAGATCATGGCATCCGCAACTATCTCTGCGGATTCAATATCCGGAGCGGCATAGAGAAAATAATGGAGAATGTTGTCTATCTCCATCTTCTGGGACAAGGATTCAAGGTTGATGTCGGCATCCTGCGGGCAGGGGAAATCGATTTCGTGGCAACCAGAGGGGATAAGAGAATCTATGTGCAAGTGACATATCTTCTGGCCTCGGACGAAACAATCGCAAGAGAGTTTGGCAACCTTGCCGCAATAAAAGACAACTATCCGAAATATGTCGTATCGATGGATCCCGTCAGTGGCGGACTTGATGACTACCCGGGTATACAGCATCTGCACCTCCGGACCTTTCTTAAAACTGACTTTTAAATAATTTTGGCAAAGTTACCTGCTTGCGATTTTAACAATCAGTCAAAATGATACAACAGATAGAATTCAGGCTACCGGCAATGAGGCGCGGCTGTCATCTGATTACGGGCGAGATTTCACGCCGGTTGCCTAATCCGCTGCCCGAATCAGGGTTGCTCAATGTTTTTGTGAAACATACATCCTGCGGGCTGACAATCAATGAGAACGCAGACCCGGATGTGCGCACCGATATGAGCAGGATTCTTGACCACCTCGTGCCTGAGAATGAGCCGTATTACAACCATACGATGGAGGGTGCTGACGACATGCCTGCCCACGCAAAATCCTCACTGACGGGTGTTTCGCTGACAATTCCAATTACTGACGGCCGACTGAATCTCGGAACCTGGCAGGGAATCTATCTTTGTGAATTCCGCGATTACGGCGGCGAGCGAACCATCGTCCTCACCGTTTACAGTTGACAGAGTCAGTTCGGCTGGGTATAAAACGCACTCATTCCGATTTTAGAAAAAGAGGCATTTTAATTAACTTTGCATTGAATGGAACCCATATTGTATTCTTGCGAGGCATCTCAATGAAATCCCGGTGAAGAATGATTATGGAAATTTCGCCGTTAAAAAATTCATCTCAATTTCATAATTCAATGGAAGACAATTCTAAACTCTATATGGAACGGAAATGCCTCTTGCACAAATTTGTGCTCCAGAGCCTTTATGTGCTCGGAATGACTCTGACTCTCGTTTTAAGTTTGGTTTCCTGTTCTCATTCCGGCAATAATACTACAAATGAGGCGGTAGACCGGAATGCAATGGCACCGGGATTCTTCGGAGACTCCACTCTGACCATTATTTCTTCAAACAGGCCCAATGGTTATCTGGTAAAGATTTTTCAGGCCAAAGACCTGATATTGTTGAATCTATCAAGGGGGAGCATAAATCGATATATTGCCATACATGAAATTCCGTTTTCTCTTGCAATGGGTATATTTGATGATTTAGTATATGACGGAATACCCGACAGTATCGGAGCATATATCCGGGAAATGGATATTCCTGTCGTAAAAGACAGTCCTGTCTCCGGATTGTCTTTCATGGATGTCAACTTTGATGGGGAGGAGGAACTGGTCATATCACATCCCGGATACAACAGAACTTATTATGCCTGTTTTGACCTGGTCAATGGAGATGTTAATGTGACTCCCGGAATATTGCAGCCGATGAGTGAGCCTCCTTACAATAACATTGTTTCAGGATTCGGGATGACAAAAACTGAGTTTGATCATGATAAGAAGACGATACATATTTTTGAACAAACGGGGTGTTGCTCTTATGTTGAGACTTGGTGTGGGATGGTAAGCGATCATGAGTTTGATACACCCAGAATTCAGGTAGTACGAGAGGAAAAAGTATATTATACCGCCGATGGTCATGAAAACAAGACCATATACAAACGAATTGATGGAGAACTGAAAGAGGTCTCATCAACATGTAAGAAGATGGATGGCAAGCCCTTGATTCAATGAGTATGAATGACATGATTAATGACAGGATGCTTGGCTGTCTTTATGGTCAGGCTATCGGAGATGCGCTTGGACTTGGCTCAGAATTTATGAGTAAAGAAGAAGTCTTAAAGAATTATCCTGACGGATTAAAGAATTATGACCATATAATTCAAGATGCGCATAGACGAAGGTGGGCTAAAGGAGCATGGACCGATGATACCGATATGATGTTGTGCATTCTTGAAGGATTCGAGAACGGCCGATTCAACATTCATCGGGTTGCCTCTAACTTCAAAGATTGGTTCAACGGAACGCCAATGGGGATTGGCAGCCATACTTATAAAGTGTTGTGTATGGGAGACTATGTCGAGCAGCCGGAGATGTGCTCAAAACTCTGGTGGGATTTGTCGCGTCACCAGAGTGCGGCAAACGGAGCCTTGATGAGAACCTCAGTTGTTGGACTCGCTCAAAACTACGTTATTGAACAAGCGGAGGCAATCTGCAAGCTGACACATTATGATCCCCGTTGCGTCGGTTCATGCGCAATTGCTGTATCGATTATTCACTATCTGGTATGGCATGACAAGCAACTCTCTTATGATGAAATAAAAGATATAGCCCAAAGATATGACAACCGGATACTCGAATGGGTGGATGCAGCCTATCGCAGTTCAGATATATCCATACTCGATTTGGATGAGACTTATTCCATGGGCTACACTCTCCGGACGCTGTCGGCGGCTTTGTGGTGTTATTGGCATTCCTCATTGTTTTATGAGGGACTCCTGTCAGTAGTAAACGAAGGTGGTGATGCCGATACAAACGGTGCCATTGCTTGCGCCATTCTCGGTGCCAAATTCGGATATTCCTCGATTACTGATTACTATAAAGATAATCTTCACAACCGGGAGGCATATCACAATAAGATTAAGCCTTTCATAGAGCGAATCATTGAAACGAAAGCATAGGGTCCCTCCTCTCCATAGTAGGTACGATGCCGTCATCTGCACGGCTAACGTGGATGAACTTTGGGGGCCGCGGTAGCGTTAATTTTTATGAAACTGTAATACTTTCCGACAATGAAAAAGACTGGTGTTTTTTACGGGTCCAATACCGGGACTACACGCAATATAGCCTACCGCATCGCCAAGGCGCTTGGCGTCGATGCCACCGATGTACATGATGTCGCACAGACCGCTCCCTCGGCCGTGGGCGGTTATGACGTGTTGGTGCTCGGCACGTCGACCTGGCGTGACGGCGAGCCCGAGGATGACTGGTACGATTTTCTCGACGGTCTGGAGGAACTTGACCTGCGTGGCAAGGAGGCGGCACTCTTCGGCTGTGGCGACGAAACCATGTCAGATTCGTTCAACTCGGGCGTGGGGCGTCTGCGCAAGCGTCTCGAAAAGACCGGCATACGTTTCATAGCACCCTACAATGTCACGGGCTATCATTTCGACCGTTCCGACGCCATCGGCGAGAACGAGGTCGAGGCCTGCGGTCTGCTGCTCGACGAGGTGAACCATCCCGAACTCACCGATGCCCGCATAGCCGGGTGGGCCGAAACCGTCAAAACGGCCGAATAACGTCCGGGCTCAAACGCCGAAAGTCTGCGCCGGTTTTTCGTTAGTCCTCTGAATAATGGCGCAGTACGCGGCGGTATGAGTTGAAAATCTTCGATTTCGACACGAACCCTACGTATACTCCTTCGGGGTTGACCACCGGCAGGTTCCATGCGCCGGTGTCGTCGAATATCTTCATGACGCGCTCCATCGAGTCTTCGGTCGACAGTTTTGCCGGCGGCGACGACATGAAACGCCTCACGTACATGCGGCGGTATAGGTCGGGGCGGAACATGATGTTGCGTATGTCGTCGAGCACCACCACGCCCAGTAGTTTGCGGTCGGCGTCGAGCACCGGGAAAAGATTGCGCGACGACTGCGCGATTGTGTCGACCATCTGCTTGAGGTTCATGTCGGGATTCACCGGCAGGAAGTCGGTCTCGATCACCGAGTCCATCTTCATCAGCGTAAGCACGGCGCGGTCTTTGTGGTGGGTGAGCAGTTTGCCCTGGCGTGCCAGTCGCATGGTGTAGATCGAGTATGGCTCGAAAATGCGTATCGTGCCGTATGACAGTGCCGAGACCGTGAGCAGGGGCAGGAACAGTTCGTAACCGCCGGTCATCTCGGCAGTGAGGAAGATGCCCATCAGCGGCGCGTGCATTACGCCCGACATCACGCCGGCCATACCCATCAGCGCGAAGTTCTTTACCGAAAGCGGGTCGGAACCCTCGGGAATCAGACCAAGCGAGTTCAGCAGGAAAGCGAAGAAGAACCCCGTCATACACCCTACGTACAGCGACGGGGCGAACGTGCCGCCCACACCTCCGGCGCCGTTGGTGGCCGAGGTGGCGAATGCCTTGGTGGCTATGATAAGGCCGATGTAGAGTATGATGAACCAGGCGTGGCCGCGGTCACCGTAAAAGACAGAGCCGTCGACTATCGACGACGGATCGCCGTTCAGCAACGAGTTTATGGCGCCGTAACCCTCGCCGTACAGCGGGGGGAACATGAACACCAGTCCGGCCAGGATGACACTGCCTACCAGTGTCTTGCGCCACGGTTTGCCCAGACGCCCGAACAGCCGTTCCATAAGATTCATCACCCGGGTGAAATAGAGCGAGATCAGACCGCAGAATATGCCTAAGGCGATGAAGTAGGGGAGTCGTCCGATGACGAACGGCTCGCTCTGCACAAAGAAGAATTCCAGGTCATAGCCCGTGAAAATGTATGCCACCGAGGCTGCCGTGATTGAGGAAATCAGCAGGGGCATCACCGTGACCGTTGTAAGGTCGAGCATGAGCACCTCAAGGGTGAAAAGCATACCGGCGATCGGGGCCTTGAATATGCCGGCTATGCCGGCGGCGGCGCCGCATCCCACAAGTATCATGAGCACGCGCGGCGACAGCCTGAACGCCTGTCCGAGATTCGACCCGATTGCGGCGCCGGTGTAGACTATGGGGCCCTCGGCGCCGACCGATCCGCCGAAACCGATCGTGACCGACGACGCTATTACCGAAGTGTACATATTGTGCGGCTTGAGACGGCTCTTGTTCTGCGAGATGGCGTAGAGCACGCGCGTCACGCCGTGCGAGATGTTGTCGCGCACCACATTGCGCACATACCAGCAGGCCAGCAGCACGCCCACCACAGGGTAGATGATATACACATAATTGGCGCCCGAGATGCTTATGCCCGAGGTCAGACAGCCTGAAATGAAATGTATGAGCCATTTGAGCACCATCGCGGCCAGGCCGGCCAGTATGCCCACGAAGAGCGAGAGGAGCACGATGAGTGTCTTCTCCTTGATATGTTTCTCGCGCCATACCAGAATCTTCATCCAGGCCTGGCGCATGCGGCGGCTCCGCGCCTTCGTATGTAAATAAGAGTGTATCAAACCTTGCAATCTTCGTTAATGTGATGTGAGGGGGGCAGTGGTACGGTGTCTCACATTCCCCGCCCGTTTACGACCGTGCTGACCGTATAGAACAGTATCTTCATGTCGACCAGCAGAGAGATGTTGGCGATGTAGATCAGGTCATACTGCACACGCTCTATCATCTCGTCGACCGACGAGGCGTACCCGTGCCTCACCATACCCCACGACGTTATGCCGGGCCTGACCTGATGGATCAGCGTGTAATATGGCGCGCGTTCGAGTATGCGGCGTATGTAGTATTCACGTTCGGGACGCGGGCCCACGATTGACATCTCGCCGATGAGCACGTTCCAGAACTGCGGCAGTTCGTCAAGCCTGTATTTGCGCAATATATGGCCCACGCGCGTGATGCGTTTGTCGTCGGCCGACGAGAGTGCCGGGCCGTTTTTCTCGGCATCGACGCGCATGGTGCGGAATTTCAGTATGTTGAACGGTTTCTTGTGATAGCCTATGCGCTCCTGGCGGTACAGTACCGGGCCGCGCGACGTGAGTTTCACGGCCAGGGCGATGACGCCCATCAGCGGTGCCAGCACCACAAGGGCCAGTGCTGCCGTGACGGCGTCGCCGGTGCGTTTCAGGTTTATGGTGCTCTGGCTCATCGAAGGGGAGGAGATGTCGACCAGCGGTTCGCCCGCTATGTCGCGCAGTTTCTGCTTGCCTGTCAACAGGTGGAACAGGGTGGGCGAGATGTATATCGGTATGGCCAGCGAGAACAGCGGGTTCAGCAGGCGCAGTGTTTCCTCGTTGGTGCGGTCAGACGGCGCTATTATCAGCGCTTTCACCCCGTCGCGGGCGCAGATGTCGCCAATTTCGTCGAACCGGTACACCGGCAGGCCCGTGGCTGTTATCTCGTCGGCTATGGCTGCGGATCCGTTGGCGCTGTTATGGCGGTCGTCGACGAAACCGACGAATGTGTAACCCGAGCCGCGCCTGTCGTCATGAAGGCGTCGGTAGAGTTCGGCAGCCTCACGGTTCACCCCCACCACAAGCACGGGGAAATGCCACCGGTCGCTCTTCATCTGGCGCCGGGTCAGCTCGGTGATGGTGAGGCGCCCCGCCCATACCAGGCCGAACATCAGGCCCCACAGCGTGAGCACAAGTTCGTAATTGCTTGCGCGGTCGGGAATCGGGTCGTTGAATATGGCGATGAAATATATGGTCACGCATCCCAACAGTGTGCTCCCAAGCGTGGTCATGAACTCCTCGATGCGCGATTTGAAGAATACCGAGTTATAGAATCCCGAGAGATAGTATATTCCGAGCATCATCACCGGAAACAGCAGCTGCCCCGCCATTACCGGCGTCGACAGCAGGTAGGTGCTCAGTGATGCCTTTGCCCACACGCCGTTGAATCCCATCAGCGCGAACCTCGTGAAGTTGAACAGCAGCCATGCCAGCGAGGTCGCCACAAAATCCACGGCGACATATCTGGTGCGTATGTTTCGTTCGGTCAGCAAATTCAGCGGGATATTGACGGGTGATATATTTTGTTTCAGATGCTTACGGGCGCAGTACGGTCACATTGCCGTCGGCTGTGACCCTGACCACGCGCGACGGACTTGCCGGCGGTTCGGGTTCGCGGCGCCAGTCGACGGCGAAATCCACGCCTGCTATGATCTCAGGCGATATCTCGGCAAACGACCGGGCGGGGGCCTCGCCGCTGATGTTGGCCGATGTGGATACCAGCGGGCGCCCGAAAGCACGGCACAGCTCGCGCGAGAACTCCTCGTGCGTCACGCGCACGCCCACCGAGCCGTCTGCACCTTTCAGTGTTTCGGCCACACCCCGGCAGCGGTCGTAGACCACCGTGGTGGGGCGCCCGGGGTCATCAATCAGCACTGCAGCCTCGGCCGGGACAGCGCCTACAAGAGCCTCCACGTCGGATTTCGAGGCCACGAGCAGTATCATCGCCTTGTGGTCGGCACGGCGTTTAAGCTCATACACGCGCCTTACGGCGTCGGGATTGGTGGCATCGCACCCGATGCCCCATATCGTATCGGTCGGGTAGAGTATCACTCCCCCGGCCCTGAGCGTCTCACAAGCTTTTTCTATCTGCGTATACACGACACAAAGTTACAGAAACATCTTGTTAACCGCAAATTTGTTTTCACTCCACAGACGGCTCCTGAACACTCCGCTCTTTTCCGGCCTGCATCTTCCCTTTGTTTTGGCGTGCCCCGCCGGAGGGTTCCGTTTTATTACAAAGT
>CALJBF010000302.1 GCA_938027385.1 uncultured Porphyromonadaceae bacterium
GGCAAAAATCAGTGAATCAAGTGAATTGGCGTGCAAAAAACAGGTGTGTCAGAATTGCAGAAATTCTGGCACACCTGTAAACGTCCGGGAAAACCGGCGCCATACCAGCAGAACGCGAAATGACGCCTCTACCCTATTATATTCCGAACCTGAAACCGGCCTGGAGCACACCCTGGGCGCCATAACCCAGTTCGGCGAAGAAACTTACCCTGTTGGCGATGGCGAAATCAGCACACAGCGGCGACGCCTGGAATGCGAAATAGGCGCAGTTGTATGAGTCGCCGTGCTTGGGCATCATGTGTGAGATGTCGCAGCCCAGACCGAGATGCGCGTACAGCGTCATGAAACTCGTGCGGTAATAGCTGTAACGGCCGTTGAGCATAAGCACATGGTAGGCTATCGACGAATGTTCAGGCCCACCCTTGGTAGTGGTGGTCGACAGCGTGTAGCTCGGACCGAGCGAGAAGTTGCGTGTGATGTGGAAATTGACACCCAGCGAAACGGCACCCCAGGCGTTCTTCACGCCGTGCCAGCCGTCATGACAGTCAGAACCATCCATCTGCGTGTAACCGCCGTATCCGATCATGATATCGGCTTTCTGTGCGTCGGCTCCGAATGCGAGAGCGACCACGGCCACCAGGGCCACTAAAAATTTCTTCATATCGCGAAGTTTAAAATTAATTCATGCAATGTTAACAACTGTTTATCGCCGAGGGTTCACTATCCACACACGTCACATACGTTTCATACGCTGCATACGTCACATAAATCACATAAGTCACACACGATTCAGAATATTTGGCAATTAATTTTGGAGTTCGGGGCAAAAAACGTATCTTTGTGCGCTAATTTTGCCCTGCCGGGCAGCCTGTCTGGCCATGCCAGAGACGGCTGTCATGCCTTTTTGCCGTATAAACTACTGACAAACAAAGCATAACCGGTCACGGAAAAGTAATCGGCGAAAATAAAAAACAATACATAAACCAAAAGTCACTAACCTGACTTCCATCCATTTTCCAGTAAATGTCAGCACTTGAACAAATCCGTCAGCGCCCCATCCTGATCATCTCGATTCTGGGTGTGGCCCTGCTGCTGTTCATCCTCACGGCGGTAGACCGCCCGGGTGAGCTCTTCACCGACAACCACACCGTCGCCAAGGTCGACGGCGAGAAAATCGACTACCTCGAATTCCAGAAACGCGTAGAACAGCTCTCGCAACAGTACCAGTCGCAGGGCTACACAAACGTTGACCGCGACCAGTTGCAGTCACAGGTACTGCAGATGATGATCAACGAGACCCTGCTCAACAAAGAATGCAACAAACTCGGCCTGGTGGTAACCGATACCGAGCTCTCGATGGCCATGATCGGCGAGAATCCCCTCCCGGCCGTGACCCAGCAGGTACGCCAGTTGGGCATGCCCGACGCAAAGGCTCTCTACGACGCCATAGCCAACCCCACAAAGGCCGGCATCACCGATCCCCAGATGATAGCACAGCTCAACGAAATCTGGGCATCGCTCGAAAAGAGCACCGAGGAGATGCTGCTTACCAACAAATTCCAGACCCTGCTCAACGGCTCACTCAACGCCAACAAGCTCGACGCACAGGCCGTATATGACCAGACCGTCAAGACCTGGACCATCGCACAGGTAAGCAAGAGCGCCTCGACTCTCGACGACAAGGATTTCACCCCCACCGACGCCGAACTCAAGGCCCGATATGACGAAGAGAAAGAGATGTTCCGCCTCACCGAGCTGGTACACACCATCTCGTACGTGACCGTAGACGTGAAACCCTCTGACAAGGATCTCGCCGCCGGCCGCCAGACAGTGAACAGCGCCCTGGCCGCCCTGAAGACACAGCCCGGCACGGAAGGCATCGCCGACAACGCCGCTTTCGTCGTGAACCGCGTAAGCTCCACAGCCGCCGCCATGGCTCCGCAACTGCGCAACAGCCTCGACAAGCTCGCCGCCGACACCATCGTTGAGGTATCGTTCATCAACAGCACATACACACTGGCCAAACTGCTCGGCTCGTCAACCCAGGTTGACTCGGTGCTCGTTGACATGGCCGTAGTAGCCGACGAGGCCATGACCGACTCGCTGATGACCCGTCTGAACGCCGGTGCCAAACCCGCCGACCTCGGCGAGGCTCTCCAGGGCTCGCGCGACTCGATGTGGACCTCACTCGTAGATCCCCAGATGGCACTGCTCAAAGATGAGCTCGCCACCGTAGAGACCGGCCGCTACTTCGCTCCGCAGTCAGCCGGCGCACAGAAAGGCATGCTCCTGCGCGTGCGTCAGCGCAAGGCTCCCGTAACCGTATACGACATCGCACAGGTGACATACGTCGTAGAGCCGTCGGCCGAAACCGTCGACAAGCTCAACGCCGACCTGCGCAACTTCCTCACCGCCAACAACACCCCTGAGAAATTCTCTGAGAACGCCGTCAAGGCCGGTTACACCGCATTCGACGCCCAGGTGACCCCCTCGACGCTCCAGATCAACGGCATGCCCGAAAGCCGCAACGTGGCCAAGTGGGCTCTCAACGCCAAGCAGGGCGCCGTATCGGGCGTATTCACCAACGAACGCGGCTCACGCCTGATGGGCGCCGCCGTAAACGGTGTGTATGACGGCAAATACGTACCCCTGACCGACAAGCGTGTCAAGGAATACATCACCCGCGAGGTTGTTACCGCCAAGAAAGTCGACAAACTCGTGGCCGACTACAAGGGCAAAGGCAAGACCGTGGCCGACTACGCCAAAGTTATGGGCGCACCCGTCGACACCACCACCATCGCCTTCGGCCGTGGCAACGCCATCCTCTCGGCCAACGTAGCCGTAGCTCAGAAGGGCGCAGTGGTAGGCCCCGTCGCACTTGACAACGCCGCCGCCGTATTCGAGGTTGTCAACATCGACACCCAGGCACGCCCCTTCAACTTCCGTCAGGATTCGCAGGCCTTCGCCTACACCCAGGGCGGCCCCTCGTTCTCGCGCGCCATCCCCGCCATCCTCCTCGGCAACAAGAAAGTCGACAACAAAATCCAGAAATTCTACTCTGACCGCCAGAACTGATCCCGGCCAGAAAAACGACACATATAAAGGCGGCAGTCAATGACTTGCCGCCTTTATTTCATGTTATACCAATCCGATACACTGATGAAACTCGTTTCTGATCCGAAATTTGCAAAAATCTACTGGCTCCTGCTGGGATTCAACCTTGCCAGTAGCACCCCATGCTTGTTTGTCCTGGCCGGTATCAGCATTTGGATCGGTGTAATTGGATTATCCGCACTGACGGCTTTGACAGAAACTCTGTTGGTGATGTGGATCGGCCACCGAAACAAGGTGCTGTCCCACGTGATTTTAACATTTTGCATCGCCCTCAACATAATATTCCTCATAGTCGACATATACCTGCTCCAGACATTTGACATGATTATTGGATACCAGGCACTTCGACTGACTTTAGTTTCGACATCAGCAGAAATAGCTGAATTCGCCGCTAACTACCTTTCGTTACGTATCATAGCAAAGACCTTAGCCATTGCAGCGCTTGCGGCAGGGGTTATATGGGCCATAGCCTGCATCGTCACGCGATCAGTCAGTACACGAGTCTCTTTTATCATATCCCTGACACTCTCTGCATCGGGTATCGTCATGATGTTATGGATTGTGATTCGCTATGCAATTGTAGGATCTTATAATGACGATCACCAATGCACGGCGCTCTCACGTATCGCATTCAGCATATCCAGAACATTCGTAGAGAACGCGCGGGTGAACAAGTTTATCGACATCACCAAGAATACCCCAGCCGAGGGATCACCCGAATTTGATGTCATTCTTATTTTAGGAGAATCTTACAACCGGTTGCATTCGCCGCTTTACGGCTATGACAAACCTACGACTCCTAATCTTGCCGCCCTTGCCGCCGACTCATCGTTGATAGTATATTCCGACGTAATTGCTCCAGGCGACTGGACAGAGGAGGCTGTCAAGGGAATCTTCAGTCTCTCTAACTCGGCCGACACGTATTTTACTGCACCTTTCTTCCCTGCGCTGTTCAAAAAGAGCGGCTATTACACCGCCATATACGAAAATCAATATACCCTGGGCGCAAGCGAGTGTCTGCTATCAGACCGAGAACTCTCAGACCTGTCGTTTGACTTTCGCGACGACACACGCACTCGCTATGACCATCAATTGACCGAAAACATCAAACCTGCCGCCAAAAACGGTCTTTACATCATACATCTGTACGGACAGCACTACGAATACGCCGATCGATATCCTTCCGAATGGCAATATTTCACTGCCGCAGACTATGACGATTCAAAATTCACAGCCAATCAGAGGACAATCCTTGCAAACTACGATAATGCCACACGTTACAATGATTTTGTCATAAAAGGCATTCTTGATAAATGGCAGCACCGCAGGGCAATTGCCATATATCTGTCGGATCACGGCGAAGAAGTGTTTGATTGCCGCGATTATTTCGGGCATGGAAATTCAGCATCAGCTCCAGACCCTATGTATCAGCTCAGAGTCCCGATGATGATATGGATGTCAGACAGTTTTCAGAAACATTATCCGCTAAAAGTCACTGCGATTCACAACTCGGCCAACCTGCCTGTGTCGACGAACGACATCAGTCACACGCTGCTTGACGCCGCCAATATTGTAACGCCTGCTTTTGACCCCACACGTAGCCTTCTTTCTCCGGCATATAACGCCAGCGGCGAACGCAAAATATCATTTTACGGAGCATCGTCCGCCACCGTACAATAAGCACGTTTCCCACTATCACCAAACGCTCTGTGGCGAAGTATTTAATGGGCGCTGAATCACAGGTCGTCGAGTTCGGCGGTGTCGCGCTCGAGGAGGGCGGCAGCGAGGGAGTCACCGGCCTGCACGATGGCTACCAGGGGGTAGAGCTTGCGGGCGGCGTCGTAATTCTTGCAGTCCTCGAAACTGTTCTGGTTCACGCCCCAGGCACCCATGTGCCAGCGTATGGCCAGCATCTCGGCGTCAGAGACCTCGAGGCCGCTGAGCAGTACCATCACCACCGACTTCTCGCCATGCCCCATCGGGAACGACTTGTAGCTTACTTTGTACCCCTCGGCGTCTTCCCACTGGCCGAGACTGTTCTTGCGTTTCTTTACCGAACGACGGTAGATGTCGGTCTTGCATACATCGTGCAACAGGGCGGCAATGATGATGCTGTCGCGCGTGACCTCGGTGGCGAGAGTGGGATCAAGTTTCGACATGCTTTCCCATACCCCCAGGGCGGCATGGCAGGCGTTGAGCGAATGTTTTGCCAGACCGCCGGCCACGTTCAGATGATGCCCGGCTGATGCCGGCGCCTCGAAAAATCCCTGCGACTCAAGGTCGGCAATCACATCGTCGACACCCGGGCGGTTCGTAGAGCGCAGAAGTTCACAGAATTCGGCCTTGCAGGCCTGTGCATCGATATTCATAGTGTTGTAATTTTCAATTGATAGTTAAGTAACTGTTCAGGACTGCTTTACATTTCCCGGCTTTCAATATTCCGACCGGAGGTTTACGGGTAACGCCAGTCAGTGGCGCCACCGAAGTGTCACCGAGGCCGAGGCCACATCGGCCGGCATCGGGGGCGTCAGTTTCGCCACCGTCACCCTACCGGCCACTACGGCCTGGAACCGCCCGCACACGGCATCGCGGATGCGCGCGACCACATGTTCAAGCAGCTGCGACGGCCGAGCCATCTCTTCCGAAACAATCGCGGCAAGATCGGCATAGCTCACGGTCAGCCCGACATCGTCGCCCGAGGCGGCATCTGAGGCATCAACCTCCACAGCCAGCGAAACCTCGAACTCATTGCCGACCACACGCTCCTGCGGCTCCACACCATGATAGGCATAGACCCTCATTCTTTCGATTGCGACAGTCCAGGTATCCATATCAGCCTCTTAAAAAGTCTATGCAAAGATAATGATTTCCCGCCAAAAACCATTTACCTTTCTCAATCCATACTCAAAAGAGGTCGGAATATAAGTCAATCGAACGGACCTAAAGATTGTCAAACTCAAATTGTAAGGCGTCTATTGGGATTTCTTTTGAATGTTATTTTGCACGTTCGTATTTACTAATTCTGTACCTTTGCATGTGGACACGTCATCTGATTGTTTACCGATGAATAAGTATCTTATAATACTATTCGTGATATTTGCCGCATTCGCAGCTGTCATGGCATGCATTAGCTGGTGGCAAATTGACCGCTATCCCGACAAGGTGTGGGTGCATCGATGCAACTCAATTGAGAAATTCGATGAAATGCATGAGCGATACCCCTCTGTGGAGGTCGATCTCATATTCCGGTCTGAAGGTTATTTCGATGTCACACACGATCAGGAGAACTCGATTGGATTGCGATTAGACGGTTATTTCGAAAAGCTCAAAGGCGAGACAGGGCATATGTGGCTTGATGTCAAGAATATTTCGGCAACCAATTGTAATCACGCCATATCGGTCCTTGACTCGCTTACGTCAATGTACCATATTGACAAGATTCGGCTTATAATAGAATCTCCTGACACAGTTGCCCTTTCCGCTTTCCACAAGGCCGGATACTATACCTCATGGTATGTCGTATCCGAAAATCCGGCAAATCTGACCGATGACGAGATAGAACAGTACATACGTGAGATGAGACGCGTGGTGGATAATGGCAGAGTCAGCGCCCTGTCGTTTCCGGGATGGTGGTATCCTGAAATCAGCAAAAGGCTCGACCGCAACATTGATTTACTGACGTGGAAAGAAAACTCATCGCAATTTAAGTTCTTCCTCAACCTCAAGAACTATAAAATGTTATACGATCCACAAGTTAAGGTAATACTGCTAAAAGATTTAGGGCATTTTCATCGCTAAAATATTAAATGTTTGGGCGATTGCCGCAATATTTCGAGTGGGTTGATGAGGTGATTTCTGACACTTTTTCGTAACTTTGCAGAAAAGCATTTCCCCCGTTTCAGGGGAAACACCATCATAATGTACATTTCTTTCGACAACATATTGCCTATAGCCTGGGTGGCGTTTGGCGTGGCGATGCTGGCCACTGCTTGGCTCTTGACCGTCTACCGCAGCCGACTGACCCTGCGCAGGACCGTACCCGCCACCGATACTAACCCAGAGGGAGGCACAGACACGGATAAAGGAATTGACAAGGAGAGCGGCACAGACAAGGAGGGCGACACCGATGCCGCCGGGCGCCGCATGCCCCCCGTTTCGGTCATCATATATGCCTGCGACAACTCGCGGCGCCTGGCCGCCATGCTCCCTTTGGTGCTTGGGCAGCGCTACAACGGCGATTTTGACGTGATTGTAGTCAACGATGGCTCTTCAGAGGCCGTGAACGACGTAATCAAGCTCGTTTCAGCCGAATATCCCAACCTTCATCAGACATTCGTGCCCGTCGAGGCCCGCAACCTCTCGCGCAAGAAACTTGCCGTGTCGCTGGGCATCAAGGCCGCGCGCCACGACAACATCATACTCACCACCGCCGCATGCACCCCCGCATCAGACCGGTGGCTTGAACTTATGGCACGCCATTTCGCCGACGGCAAGGAAGTGGTGCTCGGAGCCGCCGCCATAGCCGGACTCAAAAGCGCCATGACACGTTTCGACGAAGTAGCCGCCATGACCACGTGGCTCTCGGCCGCACAGAAAGGGCACCCCTACCGAGGTACCGGATGGAATCTGGGCTATACGCGTCGGCTGTTTTTCGACGCCAAAGGTTTCTCTCACTCACTGAACCTGCACGGCGGCGACGACGACATCTTCATCAACGCCATCGCCACCCCTGCCAACACCGCCGTCGAGCTTTCGCCCGGGGCGCTGATGACCGTAGGGTCGAGTCGCCCCGCCGAAGAGGCCCGCGAGACCAAACTGCACCATGTATTCACCTCGCGCTACCTCCCCAAAGGGGCGCGCCGCATGATGGGCTTTTCAACCCTGATGATGTGGGTGTGGTGCGCCGCCGTGGTCACCATGCTCGTATTCACGATACCCAACCTCATCGGCGTTGCCGCCGCTCCGCTCATGGCCGCCGCGCTCTGGATACCGCACACCATAGCCTGGCGCCGTACCGCCGCCGTTCTCGGCGTACGGCTACCGGCAGCCACACTATGGGTGCTGATGCTGTGGCGCTGGGTGCCCACCCTGGCCGCACGCCTGCAATGCAACCGCGCCGACCGCGCCAATTTCACCTGGCAGAAGTAATTCCGCCATACCCCACACAACATGCCACGAAAAATCACCGACATATTCCGCCGCGCCTTTGCCTGCCTACTCACAGTCGCCATTGTGGCGACAACCATGGGCATCGCCTCGCCGGCCCTCTGGGCCGGAGAGACAAGCTCGGCGGCTACCGCCTCGGCCTCGAAAAAGAAATCTTCAAAAAAGAAAAAGTCAGCATCGAAGAAGAAAAACAGCCGCCGCAAGACCTCACGCAAAAAACGCAGGTCGCGCAAGAACCGCCGCCATGCCCGCACCCGCGTGCACACACGCCGCACCCCGCTGGTAATCCGCGGCACCACAGGCGTTCAGCCACAGTGCGACCCGTTCGTCATCGTAGACCGCGAAGACTCCATAACCGCCGGACTCGAAGGGCGCAACATAGCCGTATGGGCCAGCCACGGCCTATATTACGCCCCCGCGCGCAACCGGTGGGAGTGGCAGCGCCCCCGACTGTTCACCACTGTCGAGGATCTGCTGTCGACCACATTCGTCTACCCCTACCTCATCCCCATGCTTGAGAACGCCGGGGCATACGTCATGACACCGCGCGAACGTGACGCATCGCCACACGAGGCCATAGCCGACGCCTCGCGCTCGCACAACGGCTCGTTCGCCACCACCGACGGCCGCAAGCACTGGGAGGCCACGCCCGACAGCACCGGCTACCTCATGCCCGAAGGGGCCATTTACGGCACCGCCAACCCGTTCCGGGCCGGAAACGCCCTGACCGTCGCCACCGTGGGCGAGGACACCCCCGACGATGAAGTGTCAACCGCCTCCTGGAGCGTCACCATGCCCGAGCGCGGCAGATACGCCGTATATGTCACCTATCCCGACAACCCGGCCGCCGCTCCGGATGTCACTTACACCATAAACCATCTGGGAGGCTCCACCGAGGTAAACGTCAACCAGACCATGGGCGCCGGCACCTGGATCTATCTCGGCACATACGACATCGCCGCCGGCGACCCCGGGCAGCCGCTCGTAGAGCTGACCAATATCTCCACCGTGCCAGGCACCGTAGTCAGCGCCGATGCCGTGAAAGTGGGGGGCGGCATCGGCAATGTCGCGTGGTCGGCCCCGGGAGGATACCCCTTTACCTCGGGAGCACGCCGCTACAACGAGGGTGCCTCTACCTATCTCCGCAGCGCCGGAATGCCCGAAGGGGTATGGAACGCCTCGCAGGGTGAGAGTCTTTACAAGAACGACTACATGAGCCGCGCCCACTGGGCCAACTACCTGGCAGGCGGATCGCCGATACTCCCCGACACCACCGGACTGCGCATCCCCGTCGACATGGCATTCGCTTTCCACACCGATGCCGGCATATCTGACAGCGTGGTGGGCTCGCTCGCGCTCTATTCCACTGATGACGGCAACCCGCTTGGCAACGGCTCGTCACGCGAGGCCAACGCCGAACTCGCCAACGGTGTGCTGCATAGCGTTACCGCCGACATCCGCGCCACCTACGACCCCACCTGGAATTCACGCGGCTCACGCGACCGCAAATATTACGAGGTGCGCGAGACAAAGATGCCCGCCATGATTCTTGAGGCGCTGTCGCACCAGAATTTCATAGACATGCAGCGTGCCCACGACCCCGAATTCAAGTTCGTGCTCTCGCGCGCCATCTACAAGGCCATACTGCGTTTCCTTGCCTCACGCTACGGCACCGAGGCCGTGGTGCAGCCCCTCCCCGTAAGCGGATTCTCCATCGCCCACAAGGGAAAAGGGAAATACCTGCTCAGTTGGGAGCCGGTGCCCGACCCACTCGAGCCCACCGCCACACCTACATATTACATAATAGAAGAGCGTCTTGACGACGGCGGTTTCCAACGTCTCGACGCCACCGACGTGCCGGCCTACGAAATCGAGATCAGTGATGACAGCATCCACTCATACCGCATCACCGCCGCCAACGACGGCGGCATGTCGTTCCCCTCAGAAGTGCTGTCGCTCTACGACCACAACGGCGAGGTGCCCGAGGTGACGGTCGTAAACGGTTTCACCCGAGTCAGCGCACCTGCCGCCGACGAGACCGGGCACGGTTTCGACCTCGCCGACGATCCCGGCGTGGCCGACGGCATGAACCTCGGCACTGTCGGCCCGCAGTTCGACTTCGAGCGCTCGTCGGCCTTCGCCGGCAACGACTTCCCCGGCTGGGGCAACTCGCGCGGCAACCTCGAGCGCCAGCGCATCATCGGCAACACACACGACTACACCGCCATACACGGACGTGCCATCCGCGCCACAGGCCGCGGCTACGTGAGCTCGTCGGCCTCGGCGTTCGAGAAAGACCCGCGCCCGGTAAAGACCCAGATGGTAGACTTCATCGGGGGGCTGCAGAAAGCGGGACGACGCGCCGGAAGTGGCGAAATCCGCCACACGCTGATGTCGCCGCTGATGCGCGCACGGCTCGCCGACCATGTGGACCGTGGCGGCTCTCTGCTCGTCTCGGGTTCATACATACCGTCGGAACTCATGAAAAACGAGATGGCCGACAGCCTTGAGCGCATCTCGACACAACGCTTTGGTGCCGAGACACTTGGCATGCAGTCAGCTGTAGAAAAAGCCGCCGTCACAGGCGACATCCGCGTGGCGCCGGAAGAAAACTGGACATTCCGCCCGAACATTTATACAATCCCGACTGTTATAAATAACAACACATACAGCGTCACGGCGCCCGAGTCGCCCTATCCGTCGGCGGCCGCATCGGTCGTGATGCGTTTCGAGGAGAACGGCCTCCCGGCCGGCATAGCATACCGACCCCTCTCGCCCGATACCGGCGCTGAGGGTCGCGTCGTCACATTAGGTTTCCCCCTGGAGACCGTCACCGACCCCGCGCTTGCCGACCAGCTTATGGCCGACATCCTCACCTACCTTCTTGAATATCACAGTGACAAAAAACACCGATAAAATACTTATCACATGGAACCCGTCAGATTGAACCGATACTGCTCGACAAGCCAGTTGCGCGCGGCACTCGAGAACCGTACCGACGAATACACTCTGATCATTCTCGGTGCTGATCCCGTCGACATCTCGCAGGACGCCGTAGACCGCATGATACAGATCGCCCGCGACAAAGGGTCGGTGATTGTCTACTCCGACTACAATACAGCTACCCCCGACGGCAAAATCACCCCGCACCGCAACATCGCTTACCAGCCGGGGGCGTTCCGCGACAATTTCAATTTTGGACGAGTCACTCTTTGGCACACCGCCACGCTCCAGAACATCATGTGGCTGATGCCGGCCTACAACTATGCGGTGCTGTATGCCTGCCGCCTCACGGCCTCGACCCGCGGCCCCATCACCCACATACCCGAACGCCTCTACACAGTCTGCATGGGCACCGAACTTCCCGGCGCCGACCAGTTTACCTACGTCGACCCCTCGAACCGGCCGGTACAGATCGAGCTTGAGCTTGCCGTGACATCGTTCCTGCGCATCTGCAACGCTTACCTGCGCCAGGAACCGGAGACCATCGACATAACGCGGGGCGAGTTCCCCGTCGAGGCCTCGGTCATCATCCCTGTGAAAAACCGCGCGCGCACCATCGGCGACGCACTGCGCTCGGCACTGTGCCAGGCAACCGAATTTCCGTACAACGTAATTGTGGTCGACAACCATTCGACCGACGGCACGACCGAAATCATACGCGAAATCGCCGCCACCGACCCCAGGGTCATACACATAATACCCGAATCGCGCACCCTCGGTATAGGCGGATGCTGGAACCTGGCCGCGGCCCACAGCCTCTGCGGCCGTTTCGCATGCCAGCTCGACAGCGACGACCTCTACAAGACACCCGGCACCCTGAGCCGCATCGTACAGCAGTTCTACGTCGACCGGTGTGCCATGGTCATCGGCTCGTATGAACTGACCGACTTCAACGGCAACCTCATACCTCCCGGCCTGATCGACCATGCCGAGTGGACTCCCACCAACGGCCGCAACAACGCCCTGCGCGTCAACGGCCTCGGTGCGCCCCGCGCATTCTATACCCCTATCCTGCGCGAGGTGAAGATGCCCGACGTAAGCTACGGCGAAGATTATGCCATAGGCCTGCGCATATCACGCCGGTGGCTGATAGGACGCATCTACGAGAGCGTCTATCTGTGCCGCCGCTGGGAAGGGAACTCAGACAGCAACCTTTCTGTGGAGCGCGACAACGAGAACAACCGCTACAAAGACTGGCTGCGCACCTGCGAGTTCATGGCCCGCAAGCGCATGAACCGCATCTGAGGGCGCCGGCTCCACGCATAACCAATCATCATGCCCGAAAACCTTTTCAGACATCAGCTGTCAGTCTGGCCCCTGGCCGCGAGTAACTACGCGGCCCTGCCTGACTGTGTGACACGGCACACGGGTCCCGGAGCGATGCACCTGCAGTTCAATCCGGCACGCGCCATTTCCACCGGCGCCCGCGTCGATGCCGCCGCACTCAAGGCGCGCCCCTGTTTTCTGTGCGCGGCCAACCGCCCCGCCGAACAGACAGCAGATTTCCGTTTTCCAGGCTACGAGCTGCTTGTGAACCCGTTCCCAATCTTCAGGCGGCACTTCACCATCGCGTCGCTGAGCCATGAGCCCCAGACGGTCACCGGGCATGGCGACGACATGTACCGCATGGCCACCGGCATGCCTGGTTACGCCGTGTTTTACAACGGCCCACGCTGCGGAGCCTCGGCGCCCGACCACCGGCATTTCCAGGCCGTTCCGGCCTGCGAACTGCCGTTCCTCGCATCCGGATTCCCCTTCCGCACCATCGAATTCAACGCCTCCGACGCCGAGTCGGCACGCCGGATGCTCGACGGCACCCTGGCCGCACTGCCAGGTGAGGGCGGCGAGGAACCGATGGTCAACATTCTGGCCGCAGCATCCGCCGACAACATCACGGTGCGATTCATCGTAATCCCGCGCCGAGCGCACCGTCCGGCATGTTACGGCACAGGCGCCGGCGAGCATCTTGTCAGCCCCGCGTCGGTTGACCTGGCCGGGGTGATGATAACCCCGCGCCGACACGATTACGACACCCTTACCGGTGACGACATCGCCGAAATCATCGCACAGGTCTGCTATCCGTCATGAAACTCCCCGACAAAGAACCGGTAATCAGCGTCGGCATCATGTCGGCGCCCCGCATCAGATTCGAGCTGTCGGGGATATTCGACATGTCGGCTGACAGTGATGGTGACCTCACCTACACCCCGCGCACACCTGAATGCCGTTTCACCCTTCCCGACGTCACCATCGGCAAAGGGTTCCACTGGCAGCGCAACGAACCGCAGCGATTTGCCGGAGCCCTGAAAATCATCAGCGACGGCGGCATGCAGACCGCCGTGAACATAATCGGCCTTGAGGAATATCTGAAAAGCGTCATCTCGTCTGAGATGAGCGCACAGGCCTCGGCTCCACTGCTTGAGGCACACGCCATCGTGTCGCGGTCGTGGCTGCTGGCCATGCTGGCACGGCGCGGAGGCAACGACGTAAACCGCATCGAACTCCCGGGTGACGTTGCCGAGACCATAGTCTGGCACGACCGCGCCGAGCACCGGCTGTTTGACGTGTGCGCCGACGACCACTGCCAGCGTTATCAGGGTGTTACCCGTCAGACCACACCTGCCGTGGCCGCGGCTGTCGAGACCACGCGCGGCATGGTGCTCACCCATGCGGGCGAGATCTGCGACGCCCGTTTCTCCAAGTGCTGCGGGGGCGTCACCGAAGAGTTCCGGACCTGCTGGGAAGACGCTACGAAACCATACCTTGCAAGCCTCCCCGACCGCGCCGAGGGTGACGACCGCGACTTCTGCGACACCACGGATGCCCGGCTCATCTCGCAGGTGCTCAACAGCTATGACCGCGAGCACCCCGGTTTCTACCGCTGGGAGGCGGTGCTTGACGCCGATACCCTCCCCGCCCTGCTACTGTGTAAGACCGGTCTTGACTTCGGCAGCATCAAGGCGCTCAGACCGCTGTCACGTGGCCAATCGGGGCGCATCAGTCGTCTGCTGATTGAGGGGGAGCGCCATTCGCACATCATCGGCAAGGAACTTGAGATACGCCTGGCCCTGAGCGAAAGCTGCCTGCGTTCGTCGGCCTTCGATGTCGAGCCGTTGCCTGACGGCGGTTTCCGCCTGCGCGGACGTGGCTGGGGGCACGGCGTAGGCATGTGCCAGATCGGCGCCGCCGTCATGGGCGACCGCGGCTACACCGCCCGTCAGATTGTGGCCCATTATTTTCCGAATACAGAAATCACAACCCTATACCAGTGACACAGAAGACCATCCCCGCCGACACCGGCCGCTCACCATGGTGGTGGGTGCCGACGCTCTATTTCGCCGAAGGACTCCCCTACATGGCCGTGATGACCATATCCACCATAATGTACAAGGTGCTGGGCATTGACAACACTTCACTTGCATTCTACACCGCGTGGCTTTACCTCCCCTGGGTAATCAAGCCCTTCTGGAGCCCGTTTGTCGACATCATCCGCTCGAAACGCTGGTGGGTGGTGACCATGCAGTGGGCCATAGCCGTGGCCATGGCGCTGATTGCCCTGACCATACCCGCGTCGGGATTCTTCCGGCTTACATTAGCGGTTTTCTGGCTTATGGCGTTCGCGTCGGCCACGCACGACATCGCCGCCGACGGTTTCTACATGCTCGCGCTGAGCGAGCACCGGCAGTCGCTGTTCGTGGGGATACGCTCGCTCTTTTACCGCGTGTCGATGATAGTCGGCCAGGGCGGACTGGTGGTTGTGGCGGCCCTTGCCGGCGAGCACTGGAACGACGACCGCCTGGGATGGATCCTTGTGTTCGCCATCCTGTCGGCGTTCTTCATCCTTATGGCGATATACCACACGGCCATACTGCCGCGTCCGGCAGCCGACGCCACACGCGCCGCACGCACTTTCACCGATACGCTTGAAGAGTTCGTGAACACGTTCGTCGACTTCTTCCGCAAGCCGGGCGTGCTGTGCGCCATCCTGTTCATGCTGCTGTACCGCTTGCCCGAGGCGATGCTGGTGAAGATGATACAGCCCTTCCTGATCGACGGCCCCGGCGCCGGAGGCCTTGGTCTGTCGGTCGACCAGGTGGGTTGGGTCTACGGCACTGTCGGGGTGGCCGGACTGATGCTCGGCGGCATCGTGGGCGGTCTGTGCGCCGCCCGCGGCGGCCTGCGGGCGTGGCTGCACCCCATGGCCTGGAGCATGTCGCTCACCTGCCTGACATTCGTCTATCTAGCTGTGGCACGCCCCGAAGAGCTGTGGCAGGCCTACGCCTGCGTGTTTGCCGAGCAGTTCGGCTACGGATTCGGGTTCACGGCCTACATGCTCTATCTCATCTACTTCTCGATCGGCAGGTTCAAGACCGCCCACTACTCGATATGCACCGGATTCATGGCCCTGGGGATGATGCTCCCCGGCATGGCGGCCGGGTGGCTTGCCGACACGCTTGGCTACGCGGGGTTCTTCATTGTCTGCATGGCGTGCTGTGCGGCCACAATCGGGGCATGCTATCTGGTTAAAGTCGACCCCTCGTTCGGTAAAAAGGAAAAATCATGACCATCTTCAGACAACTCATCTCTGCGGCGATTGTATCGCTCGCAGCTTTCACGGCAACGGCACAGTCGCAGAAACAGGTTCAGACAGTGCGCCCCGGCATCGAGACACTTCGCGACAGCGGTTTCGAACAGTTGCGCGGCAAGCGCGTGGGGCTGATCACCAACCCCACCGGCGTCGACACCTCACTGCGCGCCACAATCGACATACTGGCCGAGGCGCCTGAGGTAGAGCTCGTGGCGCTCTTCGCACCCGAGCACGGCGTGCGCGGCGACATCCTGGCCGGCGAGAAGGTCACCGACACCGTCGACAAGGCCACCGGCATTAAGGTGCACTCGCTCTACGGCGCCACGCGGCGCCCCACGGCGGCGATGCTCGACGATATCGACGTGCTGGTGTATGACATACAGGACAGCGGCTGCCGGTCGTACACCTTCATCTCGACCATGGGGCTGGCCATGGAGCAGTGCGCGCGGCTCGGCAAGGAGTTCATGGTGCTCGACCGCCCCGACCCGCTCGGTGGGAACAAGGTCGAGGGGCCGCTCGTCGACGCCGGGTGCGTGTCGTTCGTCTCGCAATATCCTATCCCCTACATCTACGGCCTTACCCCCGGCGAACTGGCGCGCATGCTCGTGGGCGAGAAGATGATAAAGTCAGACAAGCCGCTGAAACTCACCGTAGTTCCCATGACCGGCTGGAGCCGCGACATGCTCTTCGCCGACACCGGCCTCCCCTGGGTGCCGACATCGCCGCAGCTCCCCTCGGCCGAGACCGCCATCTTCTACCCTGCCACCGGAATCGCGGGCGAGCTGGACTATGTGTCGATCGGCGTGGGCTACACCCTGCCGTTCCGCACATTCGCCGCCCCGTGGGTCAATGGCCGTGAACTGGCGCAGACCCTTAATGACCGTAATATTCCGGGCCTCGCTTTCCGGCCTGTCACCTATTCGCCGCTGTTCGGCGCCGACAAGGGTAAACACCTCGAAGGGGTGCAGATTTATGTCACCGACTTCGACCGCGCACAGCTCACCATGATACAGTTCCACATCATGGAGGCGCTGGCCGACCTCTATCCGGCCCACAAGGCATCGGCGGGAGCAAAACCGGCACGTTTCGCTATGTTCGACAAGGTAGTGGGCACCAAAGAACTGCGTCCGCTATTCTTCAGACGCCACAAGGTGGCCGACATTCTCCCGCTCTGGAACCGCGACGCCGACGCCTTCGCCAGCCGCAAGGCAAAATACCACCTCTACGACTGACAAAAACCTTATATGACTCGTCACATTATAGTAGCCGACGCCGGGGGCACATCGTGCCGCTGGGCCGTGACCGGCACCGAAACCGAATATATCACCACCCCGGGGTTCAACGCCTCAGTGTCGCCCGACGAGGCAATCGCCGCATCTGTCGGCGAGCTCGCCGACTCACTTGACCGGCTTGGCGTGACACCCGGCGCCATCTTCTTCTACGGGGCCGGGAGCCATACCCCCCAGGGGCGTGAGCGCGTCATCAAGGCGTTGCGTGCCAGGCTGGGTGACATCCACGTCGAGTGCGAGAGCGACCTTCTTGGAGCCGCCCGCGCCTTGCATGGCGACCGCCCGGGGGTGACATGCATCCTCGGCACCGGAGCCAACGCCGGGGTGTATGACGGCAGTAAGGTAGAGCGCGCGGTGGCGCCCCTGGGGTATATACTCGGCGACGAGGGCTCGGGCGCGTGGCTGGGCAAGACTTTCCTGCAAAAACTGTTGCGCGGACAGTTCCCGCCCGAGGTCACCGAGCATTTCCACCGGCTCAGCGATCTCGACGAAAGCGCCGTCATCGAGCGTGTCTACCGCCGCCCCGGCGCAAACACCTTCCTGGGCTCGCTCTGCCCGATAATCAATGAGCTGGCCGTATATCCGTCAGTCGGCAACATGATTGTCAAGGCGTTCAAGGCCTTCCGCTCCTCCCTGGGGCAGCCTGCCATCGACCGGCTCATGCAGCACACCGCATCCACCCGGCGCCCAGCTGTCGGTTTCGTCGGCTCGGTAGCCCATCATTTCGCCCCCCGGCTCACCGAAGTCTTCGCCGACTGCGACACCCTCATCCTCGCCGACCCCCTCCCCCGCCTGGCCGCCTGGCACGCCTCCCGCCACCACTAACCGCATATCTTCAGACTTCAGACTGTCTCCAGGGCTGGTTTTTTTGCGGAATATCATGCTTTTGATTCTGTTTGTCAGCAAAAATGTGTAACTTTGGGGAGAAATCGTTTAATCAATCGAAATTCTCCTGCACGGAATCTATCAATCATTATAAAGCATGAAAAAATATCTACTACTGACAATGGCACTCGCGGCAATGTTGCCGGCAAGCGCCCTGGCTCCGGTATCGCGCGGCACGGCGACGTCGCCCCGGCAGGTACGACAGATCAACACCGCTCAGCACGCGCTCACGGCCCGCAACGCGACGCCGCGGCTTAAAGCCGCCGCACAGGCGCCCGAACACGCCGTGGAGGTACCGTTCACCCACGACCTCGGCAAAGCCGGCACGGAAGTCAAGAACTACACCTCGATAAACGTCAACGGCGACAACCGCGAATGGCAGTACGGCAAGGTGAACGGCTATTGCGCCTGCATGGTGCCGAACGCCGCCGACATCGACAACAACGACGACTGGCTCATCACGGTGCCCATACACCTCCCTGCGGGTGACTATGTGGTATCGTTCGAGGTGGGCATGATGGGTTCGGGCGCCACCGGCGTGGAGCTTGAGGTGAAACTCGGCACCGCTCCCACCGTCGAGGGGATGATTGCCGAAGTGGCCCCGCGCACCATGTACACCGAGAAGAACATGACCGCGCACGAATTCAACTGCACCATCCCCGAAGAGGGGTACTATTACCTCGGTTTCCACTGCACCACCCCCAAAAGCACCAAGGGCACACTGAAACTCGCCAACCTGAGCATGCGCCAGGGGTCGGTGACGCCACCGGTGACCGTTGACCCGCCCGCGGCAGGAACCATCACCTGGGAACTCGCCCCGAAGGGTGAGCTGAAGGCCACGGTGACATATACCGCCCCGACCCTCACGAAATCGGGCGCCGAGCTTACCGAGATTTCAAAAGTCGAGCTTACCTCGCGCTGGGGCGTCGACAAGTTCACCTACGAGAATGTCACCCCCGGCCAGGTCATCACCCAGGATGTGGAGATGTATGCCGGTTTCAACAATCGTTTCACCGCCACGGCCTACACCGGCGACGCGGCCGGCGAGACCGTTGAGCACAAGAACATATTCTGCGGCCCCGACACCCCCTTCCCGCCCACTGACGTGACCCTCACCGTCTCTGACGACTACCGTTCGGCCACGCTGTCATGGACGGCACCCGGAGAGGTTGGCGAGAACGGCGGATATGTCGACACCGAGGCGATCACCTACTATGTCTTCGACGCGTTCGGCTCATATTACGACCCGGCGCTCTACACCACCGACCAGACCTCGATCACCATAAGCTACGACGACCTCGAAGGGCAGGATTTCTTCGCCTATCAGGTGACCGCCGGTGTCGGCGAGTATTATTCGCTCGACTGCGCGTCGAACATCGCCACCGTCGGGCAGCCCGATGCTCTCCCCTTCACCGAGTCATTTAAAAACGGATATTATGACGGCATCTGGCTCATCGATCCCGAGTCGACCGGCTCCGGAACCATGCAGTACGGCACCATCACCGACGACTATTTCGCATCGCTGTTCGACCCCGAGGATCCCGACGCTCCCGCGCCGCTGAAATCGCAGGACGGCGACAACGGTTTCTACTACTGGCTGCCGATCGAGAAAGACGCCATGCTGGGTCTTGTATCGGTACGCGCCGACATTTCGGCTGCCGCCAACCCCGTGCTTGATTTCCGCTATCAGGGTCAGGGGAGCGAAATCCAGGTACTCGCCGCCGGACGCGACGGTGCTTTCCGCCCGCTGCAGACCATCGACCTGCAGGCCGAACCCACCACCGACTGGACAGCCGCCCGCGTATCGCTCGCCGATTTCAAGGCCGAAGGCGCCGTGCAGTTCGAGATACGCCTGAAAGCGGTGCACAACGACGACGACCACACCTGGAGCGTGCCCCTCGACAACATCCGCGTTCATGACCTCATGCCCGTAGACGTTCAGTTGGTATCGCTCAACGCACCGGCCACCGCACACCCCGGCGAGACAGTGACACTTCACACCCTTCTGGCCAACAACGGCACCGACAATGTCGCCGGAGCCACGGCCACATTCCTTCTCAACGGCGCGGAAATCCGCACCGCCCCGGTCGATGCAATCGCCACATTCGGAAATTCGGAGATGACATTCACTTACGAGATTCCGTTTGACGCCCCCGAGACACTCGTGTTCGGTGTGCGCGCCGATGTGGAGGGTGACGGTTTCCCCGCCGACAACAGCGGCGAGGCGACCGTGACCGTGCTGCGTCCCGACTACGCCACCGTGACCGACCTCACCGCCACCGCCTCAGACGGCGAGGTGACCCTCAGCTGGTCGGCACCGGTCAACGACGCGTCGACCCCCGTGACCGTCAACGAGGATTTCGAGAGCGCGGACTACACCCCGATGTCAATCAGCGGCGCAGGCGGCTGGACCGTGTTTGACGGCGACGGCGAGAGCACCTACAACATCTTCCGCGAACTCTACAACCCCTATCAGACCCGCCCCATCGGGTTCCAGCTGTTCAACCGCGTCGAGGCACAGGTGCCCGACATGTACTGGCTCGACGCCGAGCCCCACAGCGGCGACTCGTTCATGATGGCTCCCAGCGCGCAGAGCGCCCTCAACGACAACTGGCTCATCTCGCCCGAGCTGTCAGGCAACGCCCAGACAGTCACATTCTGGGCCAAGAGTTTCTCGTCGGCATGGCCCGAGACCATGAAGGTCTACTATTCGACCGCAGGAAACAGCGTTGACGAGCTTACATCCGAGGCCGAGATCAGCGGACTGCCCGAAAGCGGCGAACTCCCCGAAGAGTGGACCGAATACTCGTTCACCCTCCCCGAAGGCGCCCGTCATTTCGCCATCAATCATGACGCTTACGACACCGTGGCACTGATGGTCGACGACTTCACCTTCGAGGGGAAACCCGCCATCCCCGCCGGCCTGGCAGTCACGGGCTACCACCTGTTCTGCAACGGCAAGCAGATTACCGACGAGCCTCTTGACGCGCTCACCTACACCCACAACCCCGTGGCCGACATCACCGAGCCGGGCGAATATACCTTTGAATATGCCGTTGTGCCCGTCTACAACATCGGTGGCGCAGGCGCCGTGAGCAACCGTGCCGAAGTCACCGTCAGCGTTTCGGGCATCACCGAGATCGCAGCCGACACCCTCGGCGCCGACGCCGTGGTCTACGACCTGCGCGGCATCCGCGTGCCCCGCACCTCGCTCACCCCGGGCATCTACATCGTGGTCACCGGAGGCAACGCCGTCAAGGCCCGCATCCGCTGACCCTCACTGACCGCCTGACAGCGGTATTCCAACAACTTACAACAATACCCGACCCCGCCAAAGCCAACTTTGGCGGGGTTTGTTGTCTGTCATATCCATTTTATTGCTAACTTTGCGTGGATTATAATACAGGCATGACTATTTTACGCAATATATTCCGGTGCATGGTAGTGACGGCGGCGCTGGCCGTCGGCATCTCCACAGCCATGGCCGACGGAATCGGGTCATTGCCGACAGTGAGTGTCGGCAACCACGAGGTACATTACTACGAGGTAAAACGCGGCGACAACCTCTACTCCATCGCCGAACGGCTCGGCGTTACCCGCCACTATATCGTGTCGAACAACCCTTCGGCCGCCGACGGCGTGAAACCGCTGATGCGGCTCTATTTCCCGAAACAGGATGAGGCCGCCACCTCCGTGGCCGAAATCACCCAAAGCGGCGCGCCGGCTATCCCTACGACCCATGTCGTGGGCAAAGGCGAGAGCATCTACGGCATTTCGGCGCTCTATGGCGTGCCGGTGGAGACGCTTATCCGTCTGAACCCGCAGGCCGACCAGGGTATAAAGCCGGGCCAGACCCTGCGGCTGACCGACCCCATGAAAGCCACGCAGAGCACCGCGGTGACCGCACAGACTGCCCCCGCCGAAAAACCCGCGCCGCAGAAACAGGAGAAACCAAAAAAGAAGAAAAAGAAAAGCAAGAAAGAGCTTGAGGCCGAGGCCCGCATGCTGGCCATGCAGGCCGAACAGGCCCGTGCCGACTCGATTGCCGCCGCACGCGCGGCTTTCGTGGCCGATTCCATAGCCCAGGCCCTGGCCGCACAGCGCACCCCCGTAGAGGAGATGGAGGCATCGGTGGCCGTTCTGCTCCCTTTCCAGCTCGACGAGAGCCGCCCCGGACGCTCGGCACAGCTCAACACCGAGTTTTTCCGCGGCATGGTGCTCGCCGCCGAGAAAGAGAGCCGCGACCGCAGCGCACATATAAACATCCGTGCCTTTGACACATGCGGCAACACCGACTCGGTGCGCATGCTCATGACTCTGCCCGAAGTCTACACGGCCGACATCATCATAGCCCCCGACCAGCCCGAGCACCTCGCCGTAATAGAGGAGGGCGCCCCGCAGGCGCAGATTCTCAACTTCCTGTCGGTGCGCGACGAGAGCTACCTCGACCACCCCAACATGATTCAGGCCAACATCCCCCACGACGACATGTATGACACCGCCATCAAGGGTTTCATGAAGTTCTACGAGGGATACCGCCCCGTTTTCCTGCGCCGTGACGGCGGAGCCGCCGACAACGACGAGTTCGTGGCCGCGCTGAAACGCGCCCTCGACGCCGCCGGGCGCGAATAC
>CALJBF010000303.1 GCA_938027385.1 uncultured Porphyromonadaceae bacterium
CATTCAGCTCTATCGAGATTTCCTCTTTCACTCCCAACGCCACGGCCAGCGACACTTACGTATCCGATTACAACTACACCCATTCCGGCTCGGTCATCACATCAATCACCCCGGCAACCGCAGCTGAAATACGCGAGTACCCCGTTTACGTGGAGTATGACAACACCACCAACCGTTTCTCAATCCTCAACCTCGGAAACAACGGTTACGGTTACCGTTCCCAGATTGTAAACTCCTATAACCTACACGGCCAGAATCAATACTCTAACAACGAACAGTCATGGACAGGCTATCCGGGTCTGTTCAAGATCGGAGGTACGGTTGATCCCGAAACAGGGAAAATGACGTTCGACAAAAACCAGTTCTGTGTAGTCTATTCTGACGGCTATGCAGGATATACCTACACATACTACCACTATCTTTACCAAATCGAGCGTATCGATCTCACGCCCGGTTATGAGGTTGTCGATGAGCTGTTCGGCACAATGAAATTCGGAGACAATGTATATCATAATGCTGCTGAAGAGTCTTGGGTGACTAATGGCGGCAAACGACGCACGTTTGAGGACATGAGCATCTCCATCGAACCTTACACCTACTATATAAACGAACTGTCATACAATGTGCTCAACTTTGCCGGAAGCTATTCCGACACTGAGATCCATGGTGCCGATGTGACCAATCAGGTAGAGCTTACCATTGATCACCATGAGTGGAGCACCGACGAAGGTCTTGTCATCAACGCACATCTCAACACCATCAAAAACGACCAGTATGTCGATCACTACGACGTGATGATGGTTGAAGGTAACTACTCAAACATCAACGACCCCGGATTTGCGCCCCACCCGGATTTGGGTCATGCTGCCGCATCGGCAATCATTACCGGCGGCGCGGCATCAGAGCATGTGGTTTCCACATCAGGCAATCACGACTACACATTCAGCCGCGTAATAGCTCCCGCGGGGTCTGACAACGGATTCGATACAGGAAAGGCATACACACTGTTTGTGCGTACTCATTATAAAGAGGGCACCAATCTTAATCCCACTTTCCACTCACTCCAGACAATCGTTCTCAATACCCCCACAGGTGTCGAGAACGTAAATGCCGATGGTACTGTCGCAACATCTGAACACCATATTTATGACATCTACGGTCGTTGTGTAACAAATCCCGCCAAAGGAAACATATACATCATCGACGGCAAGACAGTAATATACTGATAGAATAATTCTCTCTTGAATTCTCTCATGGCAAAGGAGTCATCGGACATCACCGACGGCTCCTTTGCTGTATTCCGAGGTTTGCATAATCATGTGACTTCACAGACAAACCACCTCTGCAGTCAGAAGGCAATAGTGTTAAAAAACATAAGCGGGGGCTTGGCCGGGCGGTAAAAAAGTTGTAATTTAGCGCATCAAAGCCGATAATGCGCACTTTCTGAAGTGGCGGCATCATATAGCGGCAGATTTATGATTCTATACGTCATCAACTACAACTTTTCAATAGCATGATCAACTTGCAACTTAATGTCGATTACCGCACCAACTGGGGCGAATCGCTCTGGGTCGTGGGCTCGATACCCGCGCTCGGCGGCGGCGACATGGCCAAAGCATTCAAGCTCGACCTCTACGGCGAACAGACCTGGCGGCTCCAGACCGAACTGCCCGACGATACCGGCGACTTCACCTACCGCTATTTCGTGCGCAACGACGGCAACGGTGCCGTAAAGAACGAATGGGGTGAACCCCATAAGTTCCGCGTCGGCAAAGGCGTGAAATCATACCGCATGGATGACCGCTGGCAGGATCAGCCCTGGGACAAGCCGATGTACTCGGTGGTGTTCACCGACTGCGTGTGCCGCCGCGACGGCCGCTCGCTCGCCCCGCGTGTAAAATCAGGTCACCTCATCCTGGGTTGCGAGGCCCCGATGATAGCCTCTGACGAGGTACTTGCCGTAAGCGGCAACTGCGCTGCCCTCGGTGACTGGAATCCGGCCCACGCCCTGGTGATGTCTGACGCCTTCTATCCCGACTGGCGCGTTTCGGTGCCCATGCGCGACCTCCCCGCCGACATCGAGTTCAAATTCCTCGTGCTGAAGAAAAACGACGTCGACCGCCTCGGCAAACCCGGTTTCACCCCCTCAGAAGTGCTCTGGGAAGGTGGTGAAAACCGCCGCATGACCATTTCGCCCGCGACCGCCGAAGAGTGTGTGACCGTCAGCGGTCTCCGTTTCATCAACTCCAAGGCCCCGTGGCGCGGCGCCGGCGTGGCGATCCCCGTGTTCTCGCTCCGCTCCACCGAAAGCTTTGGCGTGGGCGAGTTCCTCGACCTCATGAAACTCGCCGACTGGGCACGTCTCACCGGGCAGAAATTCATACAGGTTCTCCCGGTCAACGACACCACAATGACCCACACCTGGACGGACTCATACCCCTACAACGCCAACTCTACCTTCGCCCTGCACCCGATGTATCTGCGCCTCAGCGCCATGGGTACCCTCAAGGATGCCGAGCGCCAGGCATATTACGACGCCATCGGCCGCGAACTCAACGATCTTGCCGAGGTAGACTACGAGCGCGTAAACAACACCAAGAACGCATTCACCCGCGAACTCTTCGCACAGGACGGCAAAAAGGCCGTAACCTCGGCCCGGTTCAAGAAATTTGTCGAAGAGAACCGCGACTGGCTCATCCCCTACGCCGCCTACTGCGTGCTCCGTGACCAGACAGGTTCGGCCGACTTCGAGAAATGGGGCAAGATGGCCAAATTCTCACAGGCAAAACTCGACAAGTTCGTCAAGGAGCATGCCGACGAAATCAACTACCACATGTGGGTGCAGATGCATCTCGACTCGCAGTTGCGCCAGGCACGCGACTACTGCCACACCCGTCAGGTGGCACTGAAGGGCGACATACCCATCGGCATCTCTCGCATGAGTGTCGACGCCTGGACAACCCCGCGCCTGTTCAACATGGACTCGCAGGCCGGTGCCCCGCCCGATGATTTCTCGGTGCTCGGCCAGAACTGGGGTTTCCCCACATATAACTGGGAGGAGATGGGCCGCGACGGTTTCGCCTGGTGGAAAGCACGTTTCCGCAAGATGGCCGAATACTTCGACGTATACCGCATCGACCATGTGCTCGGGTTCTTCCGCATCTGGCAGATTCCCATGGACCAGCTCCACGGCCTGCTCGGCGTGTTCAACCCCGCACTCCCCTACACTCCCGACGAACTGCGCAACAACTACGACTTCTGGCTCGACGTAGACCTGCAGACCACACCTTATATAATGGACTACTTCCTGCGCGACTTCTTCGGCGACTACACCGACGAGGCACGCGAGCGGTTCCTTGTCGACGCCGGTTACGGCCGCTACCGCCTCAAGCCCGAATTCGCCACACAGCGCCAGGTTGCCGATTACTTCGCCGCCCAGCCCGTCGACGACAAGAACACCCGTCTCTGCCAGGCGCTGCAGGGCCTCATCGACCAGGTGCTGTTCGTCGAGGACCCCTACGAGAAAGGCAAATACCACCCGCGCATCTCGGCTCAGTACACCTATATCTACCGCGCACTCACCGACTACGAGCGCTGGTGTTTCGACCGTCTCTACAACGACTTCTTCTACCACCGTCACAACGACTTCTGGTATGGCAAGGCGATGTGGAAACTCCCCCCGATCATCGACGCCACCTCAATGCTCACCTGCGCCGAAGACCTCGGCATGATTCCCGACTGCGTGCCCGCCGTGATGAACGCCCTTGAGATTCTCACTCTCGACATCCAGCGCATGCCCAAGAACCCGCGCGAGGAGTTCGGCAACCCCGCCAATTACCCCTACTACACAGTCTGCACCACATCTACCCACGACATGGGCGGCATCCGCTCGTGGTGGGAGGCCGACCCGGCAAAGACCCAGCGGTTCTACAACAACATGCTCCATGAGCAGGGTCAGGCACCCTATTTCGCCGAACCCTGGATCTGCGAGAAGATTGTCGACTCAAACCTGCACTCGCCCGCAATGCTCTGCATCCTTCCGTTGCAGGACTGGCTCTCGATTGACGGCAAACTCCGTCGCGAGAACCCCTACAGCGAGCAGATCAACGAACCCGCCGTCAACCCCCACTACTGGCGCTACCGCATGCACCTCACCATCGAAGACCTCCTCGAAGAGAACCTCTTCAACAAGCGCGTGACATCGCTCATCGCCACCTCGGGCCGCTGACGCCCATTCCTATGTAACGGTTCTACAGTCGCCGGAATCAGCAATGCTGGTTTCGGCGACTGACATTTTTATAGGGTACAGAGCGGGAAGGTGCACGCCGCGGTGCATCATTCTGCAATAAATCATGGGAAACGTGCAACCCGCCGGCGTGCGGAATGTTGTAACTTTGTATTATGAAGTTACGAAAAGAGTGTAATTTATTGGAAATGAGCGTAGGTTAATT